>DATNCC010000218.1:0-17636 GCA_035571735.1 Dongiaceae bacterium
ACTACGAGGGCAGGGTCCACGACGATGTCGAGTGGGGCAGGGTTCACTATGTTGAGTGAGGGGACGAAGGTGTTGACGGCGCTGAGGGATTTTATCGCGACGTTGACGGCCACAAGCTCCCGGGCGTCGACCTTACGCAGGACGAGCTTGCAGATGACGATATGTCCCGTTCCGGCCCCGGCGATTTCGAGGGTCGGCTCCTGCGGCGAACCGGCCAGAAGCACCTCGCGCGCGGCGATCTCCTTGACCGGCTCATTCGGAAGGAGTCTGGCCGTGATCGTGCTTGAGCCCGTCCCCCCTTCGGCAGCCGCGACCAAGCGGGCGGTTTCGGCCCCCTCGCGGTTGGAAGCTTCAGAGGTCAGGGACGTCGAAGCTTCAGAGGCCAGGGTCGTCGTCTTATCCTGCAAAGGACGGTCGCTTTCGTCCACGACAGCCGAGCAGGCGGCCAGGAAGAAGGCCGCAAGCAGGATGGCCAAATGGACGCCGGCCCTGCCCCGCGCACGAGACGGTATGGAACGGACAACACGGTCAGACATCGGTCTAATGGTCCACCGTAACGGACTCAATGATCAACTCCTTGATCTTGAGATTCTTGAGTTCGACCCGCCCGAAAACGCTGGAATGGTCCAGAACAAGGGTCTCGATGAAGCCGTCTTCGCCCTCGGGCCCCAGGATACTAACCTGGTTCATCCGCACTCCCTCTTTGCCTTCCGTGTTGAACACGCGCACCGCGTCCTGGCTGACTCCAATCCCGAACGGCACCAGGTCCCCATTCTCCGATGTCTCCGCACCGAGGGCCAGCACGCCGACCCCGCCCCGGCCGCAGCGGATGACGTTCACGGGGGTCACTTCGACATCGAGCCCATGCTCGGAAGCGAAATCGACCACGGTGACGCGGGAGGCTTGCACGTTCTCGACGATCAGTTCCTCAATGTCCACCTTCCGAACGACCATCGTGCAGATGACGATTTTGCCGCTATGGAAATTAAATGGATTCAATGGATCCAATGGATGCAATGAATCGTCCCGGCCGGCAATCAAGAGGGTCGGCTCGGAGGGCGAGTTGACGAGCTGAACCTCAGACACAAACACTTGCTTGACGGCCTCGTCCGGGGGGAGCTTGACCTCGAGCGTGCTTTTGCTGCTCGACAATCCTCCATCGGCGAGTTGCACCGACTTGGCGGTATCGACCCAGCGCTGGTTAACGGAGTCCCAGTTGACGGTCGTCGTCTTAAGCTGAGGACCCACTGGACTCACGCTGTCCGCGGTGGTGCTGCCACCGCTTCCGCAGGCTGCGAGCAACAGCGTACCGCACAGTGCGGCCAAGAGCAATCCCGTCCCCGCCGCCAATGAATGTTTCCCTTCTGCCCCTTGATTTTCGCATTTCATGGCGAATTCCTCCCCTTGGTGACGCGGTTTTCAGGATAAACAAAATAAAAGTTGATAATATAGATACAGAAACCGTGCCAAATTGAATACAGTCCGAATAGTGCTGAAATTCAGGCCAGTTAACAGATTAAGAGAGAGAGAGGGGGCAATAGATTTCCGGGACCGGACGGCATGTATACAGATGTATCACCCTGATATTGCTGGTTATTAAGTCTAATGCCGCCATTGTTGCACGGTCAAAAAATTTGCAGGGGGGAGTAAGCGGACCTCTTTAGTATTATTGTGTCAACGCCGTGGCCAATGAGCCAGGGCCGAGAGCTGAAACTTCGAGACCACTAGAATGTCACAGATCCAGTCACAGAACCAATTGCAGCACCATTCTCGTCCGATGCTTTAAAAGCGGACAGATTGATATCAGAAGATGTACCAGGAGCTACTTTAAAAGAAAGAAAGGCAAATTCGCCGATCCTTAATCCGGTCGAAAGTGATGCATTGTCATTGGCTGGAGTCCATACAACAAGTAATTTACCATTTGCAGTATTGCTGCTGATAACGGAATTCAGCGGAGCTACACCCGATACTGACACATTTTTCTTGATTGTATAGCCAGCCGGGATGTTAAGAGTTAATTGCACCCCCTTCATCGAACTTCCAGCAGGAATAGAGCCCTGGGTAATCAGCTTATATACAACAGTGGTAGTACCAATGGCAGGGAGAGTGGCATCACCGGATGTAATATCGCTTTTATTATGGGCTGAATCTGAAAGAAAAGTATTAAGTGAATTCTGTAGAGTCTGTGCCATCTGGGCAGACATGGTGTTTGATGAGATTGCTGCGTTGATATCCGCCAGCTCAACCCCCGGTTGAGAAACTGCCGCTATCGCAAGCGAATAGTTCTGCATGTCTGTCGACGCGAAAGCAAGAGATGATGTACTTGCATTAACAGGAATGACTGAAGTTATATCAGCCACATTGAAAAGATTTGCAATCAGTGTATTGGCAGACCCGATATTCTGATTCGTAAGCGTTGTACCGGCATGCATGAAGGCGAGTTCTGTCAACGGTGTGACAGCGACGGTCGCGGTGCCGGAAACGTTCTGAACAGCAGAATGAAGCACGGAAGCAGAACCATTGGCCGCTTCGACCAGAATGGCGCCGGTGTATGACCCCAGACTAACTGAAAAGTGGCCATTGGCGTCAACGGGTACTCCGGCTTTAAGCACGGTCCCGGATGTACCATCCGCAAGCAAGGCAGTCACTTTAAGGGTGCCATTACCGGCATTTATCGCTACACCTGAAATAATAGTATCCTGATGAGGTGTTGCTGAAGGGCTGTTTCCTCCACCTCCACCACAACCGAGGAGAGTGATGAGTGCAAGAATAAATAATGCTTTAACGATATTTATTATTCTCATTATAAATCACTTGTCTTCTGGAATTTGGTCTACCAGGTTTTAAGACCTACCACTCTCTCAATTATCAACACCGCGTCGCCGATATCAATTATGCCGTCAGGGACGGGTTTGCCGTTAATTAACGGTGCAACATCGCCACGCATAAGTTCAGCAGTTGACGGCGCCACTTCGCCCAGTACTATTTGTAATGCCCGCAGGGCGTCTTTGGCATCCACGACACCATCACCGTTAACATCTCCAAAGCTTTGTGATGAATAGATGATGTTACGCCGTACTGTCGAGGCGTTACCGACCTCATCTGTAGCAGTAACAATTACCTGATAGGTCTTTTCTGCGGCAAATGATATTTGCTGGCTGAAGGCACCATTTGTCACGACTGGAGTGTAGTGCGATCCATCAACGGTTATCAATACAGTTGCATTGGTTATCGTATCCGAGACCGTCCCTTTAATGATCATGGCAGCCTGAACCGTAGAACTGTCCTGCCCCGGGTCTGTCACCGCCAGGGTCGGATTAAGGTTATCGCAAACTACGGTTCTTTTCGCTGTTGAGCTGTTGCCGGCAAGGTCTGTCGCAGTAATTCCTATTGTATTTATGCCGGGGACCAGATTCACGGAAACAGTGAAAGTATTTCCGGTCATGGCTGCAGACAGCTGCGTGCTGCCATTATCAGTAACCTGCACGGTTGACGTCTTATCTACAGTGCCGCTCACGGTGATACTGGAGGCGGCTGTCTTAATGTTATCAGCAGGAGCAGCAACGGCAAGCAAAGGCGCTGCCTGGTCAAGTGTAACCGTTCTGGAATCCGATGCTGTATTGCCGGCGGCATCGGAAACGATTGTGGTGATTTTATTATCACCGGGCAAAAGTGTAAACGCATGACTGAAGCTGCCATCAGTAGCGTTGAACGCAACGGGCTTGCCATTAATGGTTATTGTAGCCACCGCCGCATCGTCTGTTGCCGTTCCTGAAATATTAAGGGTCGCATTATTGGTGATTGCTTTATCCGCCAAGGTTGAAAGTGCAAGTACCGGATCGGTTGTGTCAATGTAGTTTGCAACAGCTGTTTGATCAGCGACCATGGTCAATGAACAAGCAGCTGATTTTCCGCTGCAGGCGCCCGACCATCCGGAAAAACCGGTTGAATTCGAAGTAAGTGTTATCTTTGCCCCGGTGTCAAAAAGCCAGGAGCAAGTGCCTGATTTACAGTTGATGCCGGCCGGTGAACTGGTGATACCGCCATTTGTCCCTGATATTTTGGTGCTTAATTTATATTCCTTCGTGGACTTGTTCAGTGAAATGTTATTCAGAGTGCTGCTGGTGACTGGGTAGGGACTGAGTGTTGCAGCCAGGAACTTGCTGCTTGCGGGGGGCGTTACAGTCAGCGCATAGCTGTCATAGGGCAGCAATGTCATTGAATAATTACCCGAGGCATCGGATTTGATCGCGTCAGCGGAGGTTCCGTTATTGCTGCAACTGTAGTTAATGCCATCCCGTGTCCAGTAAGCGGGTGAAACGGACAAAGCGACTCCGGGTACGGCCACGCCGTTATTATCGGTAATCTTGCCTCCCAGGGTCACGAAGGCCGGCAGGGTGAGGTCTTTTATCACGGCGCCGGAGGCTGAGATGTTGCTCGCAACAGGATTGACAGAAAACATGCAGGGCGTTGCAACTCCGGTAGTGCCGTAGATCCCCCCCTCGACACTCAGCTTGTAGGTCCCGGCGGCAAGTGAGGTAAAAGCATATGCTCCGGCTGCATCCGTAGTTACGTAAGTGCTGGACGAAGAACTCGCCTGGCCATAAAGATATACGCGGACATTTTTCATCACTGCGCCGCCGGAACTCTTCACCGTGCCTGAAATGCTGCTGGCCGGAGCCATCTTCAGGTTTTTGGTTGCGGTCACAGACGCATTCAACGGGTTGATTACGGTTGGCGAAACGGTCTTGTTAGCAGCGGAGGGGGTCAAGGTGACCGCATAGCCGGCATAGGGCAGCAATGCCATGGAATAATTACCCGAGGCATCAGATGTGATCGTGTCATCGTCATTGCTGCAACTGTAGTTAATACCATCCCGTGTCCAGTGAGCAGTTGAAACGGACAAAGTGACACCAGGTACGGCCACTCCGTTATTATCGGTAGTCTTGCCACTCAGAGTCACAAAGGCCGGCAGGGTGAGGTCCTTTACCACCGCGCCGGCGACCGCGATGTTGCTCGCAATTGGATCGACAGAAAAAATGCTGGGCGTTGCAACACCGGTAGTGCCGTAGATGTAAAAGGTTCCCCCCTCAACACCCAGTTTGTAGGTTCCGGCGGCAAGTGAGGTAAAAGCATATGCTCCGGCTGCATCCGTGGTTACTGCAGAGATGGCTGCAGAACTCGCCTGGTCATAAAGATATACACCGACATTTCCCATTACTACGCCGCCGGAACTCTTCACCGTGCCGGAAATGCTGTAAGTCGAAGTCTTCTTCTGGTCGTTATCGTCTGCATCTGCGTTATCGTCTGCATCTCTGATGGCATCAAACGAATATTTCCCGCCTATGGTAGAGGCTGATGCCCCGCTGCAGTTTAATCCTGCAAACATTACAGTCAGCAAAAATGTGAATATTACCGCTCCTGTTGTTTTGCTTATGCCATACACTGGAGTCCCCCAACAAAAAACCGCACGCAGCATAATGATTTTTTCTAAAATAGTTCACAGGAAGATACAAATTGGATACATCCATGTAGAAATATGCAAACAAGCGGAGGAAATCAAGCCGGGGTCTTTTAATGTGGAAATGTGCAAACAAGCGGAGGAAATATAACCGGTGTTTCAGGCGGGGAAGAGTGTTCTTCGAGTCTACAACGCGGCACTTTCCAAAAGCTCGGCCAGGCTTCGCGACGGCTGAATACCCAGATTTTCCCGCAGTGCGGTTTCATAGCGACGGTATGCCTGAATCGCATTGGCCCGGTATCCTGCTGCGAAACAGGTTTTTATCAAGCCCTCATACAGGACCTCAGCCAGGGGTTCCATCTCCACCCCCTTCTGATAGGCCGTGATTGCCTTTTCAAAGTTGCCGGCCAAAACGCACCGCTCTCCAAAAAAAGCAACGGCGGCGATGAAGGTCCGCGACAGCTTTTCCCGCTGCCGGTAAAGCCACTCTTTCTCATGATCTTCCTTGATAAACTGGCCTCCATAAAGAGCCATTGCCTGCTCCGTAAATTTCTGCGTCAACTCATGGTTGGTTTTCTTGCACCATTCGGCAGTTGCCCTGAGTACGATTCGCTCGAAGGCCCATACATCCAGCCACACTCTCCGGTTGGACAGACTCAGCTTGCCGTCTTTGAGCACTATGCTGTTCTCCCCCAGGAGCTGACGCAGCCGGTGCAGGGTGATCTTGAAATTGCCGAGTCCGGCATCTCCTTCGGTGTCAGGCCACAACAGATCAGCGATGCGCTCAGATCTCACATCGTAACCGCCCAGTGCGATGATTGCCTTCAAAAGCTCAAGCGGTTTCTTCTGGATTTTTACCATCACCCCATGAACCCGGACCTCGATGTTTCCGAGGCAGCGGATCGTAACCTCCCAGGGCCACTCCTCAACATCCACCGGAGGTACTGCCGGGAAAAGATCCCGACGGCGTATGAGATACCGGACATATTCGGTTTCGATTCCATGCTGGAGGGCCAGTACGCATAGATCGGCAACAATTGACGGTATCCACCAGATGAAATGCACGTAATACTGGTCCCTGCCGATTGCCAGGCCACTCCGAAGAGCAACGAGCGCGCCATCCTGGTCCCCGGACTCGCACCTCATTTGTGCACGATAAAGGAGCGACAGAAACTCGAGATTTTTGCTCCTGATGCTCTGACTGATCGTCAATGCCCTTTCCAGGAAATCCGTCGCTTCATCATCTGCTTTTCTCTTCAGCTTCACTTGCGACATTGCCAGGCACCACACTCCTTCGTGGAAGCGGGAGCCAATGGTCATGGCGGGACCATGACACATTTCAAGGTGGCTTAGTGCCATTGCAGTGTTATCCCGAAGATAGTTTACCCAGCCGCGCAACAGATGGTAATTGAACTGAGCGATCGTGTTCGCCTGGGGAAGGTCATGTCCCATATCGCGCAGCAGGCTGCGGGCTTCGCCGATGTTGCCGTCGATCAGGGCTACCTCCACCGCACAGGACAGGTAATGCTTGTTCCAGACATCAACGCCGCTTGACGCGGCAAGCGCAAGTCCTTCCTTGATCGCTTCCCGGCTGAGGTCAGGTTCAACCGTCAAGCAGAAATGCATCGCCTCGAGCATCTTCAGGGTCAGAATCTGAAAAGGTGGTGGATTTGTCGCGGAACGTACATCCTCCCGCAGTTCGTCCAGGAGGAGCCGGTTCCGGTGGTAATCGCCAATCCATATATAATGATGCGATTTGATCAAGCCGGACTGCAGTTGCGTGGAAAGCCCGGTTTTGGGGAGGAGAGCATCAAGACGCTGTCGCAAGGCGTTGATACCTTCGTGGTCCTCCTGGCGGAGCACATGGGCCGTAAAACCGCTGAGTGCTACCCTGAGCTCGGTGGCGCCGGAGGGGATCTCAGGGTAGCGTTTCCGGAAGTCGCCAAAGGAATGGGTCAACCGGTCGAGCGGGCGCCAGTCCATCATTTCGAGGAAATAGGAATCTATCATGGCTGACCATGCCAGGTAGACTCCATCGGCATCGTGACGGTTGTCCGAGAGAGCAAGTGCATGCTCAAATCGGGCACGGGCCTTCGAGCAGTGAGCGAGAGACAATTCGGAAATCCCGAGCCAGTAGAGAAGCCGGGGATGTTTATCGAGTTCTTCCGGGGGGACTTTGTCCAGCCATTCAATGACCGTTTTGGACCGGCCCTGCGCGATGACTGTTTCTGCGATCTGTTCGAGAAGTGCGGTAAGGCCTTGCCAGCATCCTGATTCGAGGTACAGGCCGGACGCCGCATCTCCCCATCCGTGCTGTTCTGCGACCTTTGCCGCGGTGCGTTTAATGCTGCGAAAGCCGTCCATTCCAAAAGAGGATTCAGCCCTGGATCGGAGAAATTCAAGGAAGAGGGGATGATAGGAGTATACCGGCTCACCGTTCAGGTACATGTCCGTAAAGCAATGCTTGCTGTTCAGCATTGACAATATCTGGCCTGAATCATCCCGGCCGGTGAGCTCTTTCGCCATGTCGGCAGTCATTTCATCGAAGGCGGCGGTTTCCAGCAGAAAATCTGAGTAATCCCTGGCGGCCTGTTCGAAAATTTCACTGGCGAAATAATCGAAAATCTCCTGCGGGGTCCTGACCGCCGGAACAACGCCTCCCCCGCCCATCAGCCGATAATGCTCGACCATGAGTACCAGGCCGGCAGCCCATCCCCCGGTATGTTTATGAAGTAGGGCGCCCATTGCCGCCGGGAATTCCGGCAGCAGGTTGTTTATTACCTCCTGGGCTTCTTCTATCGTGAACTTGAGGGATCCGGGATTGAGGACAGCGAGCAGCTTGTTCGCCCTGAGACGGATGTACCTTGCATGGGGAAGCTCCCGGCTTACTATGATGACGGTGAAACCGGACGGCAGTTTGGTAAAGGCTTTTGAGAGTACCGGATGGAGTTCGGCAGCATGCGGTACTTCCTGGTAATTGTCGATAACGATGACTCTGGGTGCTTCAGGGAACGTGACTATCTGTTCAAAGAAACGGATGGCGAAAGCATCGATGCCATTCAGGTATTCTGAAGAAAGAACGGGAAAGGGGTTTGTGTCAAAATGCAGAAATTTCTGAAAAGCCCGACCAAGACAAAAGAAAAAGGTTGCGGGATCAGCATCACCATCATCCGTCTTGTACCAGACACAGGGAAGCCTTCGACTTTCAACATAGCTTGCCACCAGCGTTGTTTTCCCCGAACCCGCCGGTCCGCTGACCCATGCGACTTTCGTTTCGCAACATCTGTCCAGTTGCGCAAAGACACGGGGCCGAACTACAATCCCGGAGAGTTCCGGCGGATTTATCTTGCTGATGCAGTCGCTGTAATTATCCATGCCATCTCTCAGAAAACCATTTCATGAAAATATAGCAGGTAATTACAATAACTGAAGTTACAAAAAGGATACACCCTACTCTGTTATCTGCACAGTCCGCATTAGCCTTCTGAATCCCGCCCCGCCTCGCGCCTGGTGATGAGCCGCACCTGTCGTTCATGAAACCAGTAGTACCAGACCCAGTTGAGCATGACTACGATGCGGTTGCGAAAACCGATCAGGTAGTAGAGGTGCAGGAGCAGCCAGACCAGCCAGGCCGGGTACCCACGGAAGTTCATGCCGAAGGCGCTGGCCACGGCGGCATTGCGCCCGATGGTGGCCATGCTCCCCTTGTCGCGGTAGCGGAACGGCGGGAGGGTGGTTCCCGCTTCCCTTGCCAGGATGACTCTTCCGGAGTGGGTGCCCATCTGCATGGCTACCGGTGCAATCATCGGAAGCGCCGAGCCGTCCTGTTCCAGGTAGGCCATGTCGCCGATCACGAAGACCTCCGGGTGCCCGGGAATCGTCAGGTCGGGTTCCACCGGAATTCTTCCCCCTCCCCTCGGAAGTACATCCAGAGCCGCGGCGAGCGGTGCAGCCTTTACCCCCGCCGACCAGAAAAGAGTGTGTGAAGGAATGACGGCGCCATCGTGCATGATGACCCGTTCCGGTCCGGCGTCCACCACGCGGGCATTCAAGAGCACCTCGACCGACATGCTGCGCAGTTTTTTCAGGGTATAAGTTTGCAGTTTTTCCGGCATGGACGCCAGCAGCCTGTCGCCGGCCTCCACCAGTACCACCCTGGCGGCATGAGTGCTCAGTTCCGGGTAGTCCTTGGCCAGGACAAAATGAACCAGCTCGATCAGCGCCCCGGCAAACTCGACCCCCGTAGGCCCCCCACCGACGATGACGAATGTCATCAGCGCCCGTTTTCTGGACGGATCGGGCTCGTTGACCGCCCTCTCAAAGGCGGTGAGAATGTGATTGCGCAATGTCTCTCCGTCCGCCAGTTCCTTGAGGTCGAACGAGTGCCGCTCGACCGACTCAAGCCCGAAGTAGTTCGTGACGCTGCCGGCGCCGATCACAAGGTAGTCGTAGGGGATGCGTCCCTGATCGGTCATCAGCTGGCGATTTTCGAGATCGACGGCGCTCACCTCGGACAGGTGGAACCTGGTTCCGGGCCACCTGCGGGCCATTGCCCGCACGGAATGGGCGATTGACTCCTGTTCCAGTCCTGCGGTCGCCACCTGGTAGAGCAGCGGCTGGAACAGATGATAATTGTTCCGGTCCACCAGCAGGACATCGTGTCCCCTGCCTGCCAGGACGCGCGCCGCCCTGATTCCTCCAAACCCCATGCCGATAATTACGATCCGTTTTTTTGTCATCGTCCATTCTTTCCGTTTGTTATGGCTCTCTCCTGGTGAATTATAGCGAATATTTCCTGATCGTTATTGACGCATGTCAAGGGAACCGGATTGAACGTTGAAACATCCGATCAAGCCGGTTACAGCTGCATATCCGGATCATTGGCTGGCATCGGAAACATTCCATGGCCACAAAAAAGCCCCCGGCATTAAACCGGAGGCTTGCTCGCACCCAAATCGGCAGAAGTTCCGGGAGTCAGCCCAGATCCACCAAAATTTCATCTCCGTCAAGTTTTACCGGAAATGTTGCCAGAACGTATTCCGGGTATTCGGCACAGCTGCCGTCAGTCAGGCTGAAACGATAGCCGTGACGCGGGCAGGAAATGTAACCATCCTTGACGACCGCGGCGGCCATCGGACTCCCCTGATGCGGGCACTCGTTCTCTACGGCATAGATAGTACCTTTGACATTGACAAGCAGAATTTCCCGGCCTGACACCGAAACAACTTTTTTCCCGAAATTGGGTACTTCGCTGATTTTTGCAACGTTAACCATACTCTTCCTCCTTGGTCGGTGAACCGAACGACTGAACCTACCTGAAAAATATCGTCTCCGTCAATTGCTCTCAGCATAATTAAGAACTGTCAAAAAATAATTTTAAAGCAGGCCTGCCTAAAAAATAGCCAGATATTGCGCGTGAAGCGCTTCAATTATCGGCCCCGAACGCTCCTGCATATTATAACTCACTGTATATGTTACATTTTAGTTGTTTGGCACGCTATCTGCTGAACCGGATAATTAAAATACGATGCAACTCGAATATTTTGAGTTGTTGTGGCCAACAACAGTCAACTTCAACAGAACGTGCAGCGATGGGACCAAGGAAGCTTTCATCTGAACACCGTTCAAAATCAACGATGAAAAGGAGAAGATGATGAAACGTGTATTAATGTTAGCAGCGGCAATCGTGGCAATGGCATGTGGTTCGGCGATGGCAACCCCTTCGACAACCTACTGGACGCCTATGACCCTGGATATCCAATCGTACAAGGTTACACATCTGGGCATCGACAACTATTTCACTGTAGACAAGAAAGCAAGCTCCGGTCAACAGGGTGCGTTTCCGACCGACTTAGGCCTCACTGTCGGCGTATTGCCGTTTGAAAAAATCCAGATGGAAGTCGGAATTGATGCCAACTATCCATCCGACAATCCATACATGTTCAACGCAAAGATAGGCGCCCCGGAAGATGTTCTGTTCAAGTATTCCCCCGCACTTCAGGTGGGCGTTTTCGGCTTGGGAACAAAAAACAAGGTAACCAACCAGAATGTCCTCTATGGCGTAATCGGGAAAACCATTCCGTCAGTAGGCCGCTTGTCCGTCGGCCCTTATGTCGGTAATAAGGATGTCCTGGTAAATGCAAGCGGCGCGAAAGAAAATACCGGCTTTATGGTGGCTTTTGACCGCGGCTTTGTTCCTGCGAAGGACGCTGCGGGCAATGAGTACAACAAGGTCGTCTTTGCTGCTGATTACGCCTCCGGTAAAAATGTCATCGGAGCGGGCGGTGCCGGCGTCTATTACTTTTTCACCAAGGACATCAGCCTTCTGACCGGGCCGGTATGGTTCAACGAAAAAGCTATCAACGGCGCATGGAAGTGGACGACCCAGCTTGACATCAATTTACCCTCATTCTAGCTGTTCCTCCTGCGATCCGGGGGCGGCGTGGGGTGCCACCCGTCCCCGACTTTTTAGGAGTTAAACCATAAACGCTCACACGGAGGCCCGGCAATGAAACTTATCGAAGCTATAATTAAACCGTTCAAGCTTGACGAAGTAAAAGATGCTCTCAATGCGATCGGCATCGAAGGAATAACCGTCAGTGAAGTAAAAGGATTCGGCCGCCAGAAGGGGCACACCGAGCTGTATCGCGGCGCTGAATATGTCGTGGACTTTATACCCAAGATCAAGATGGAAATCGCCGTGAGTGACGACCTGGTAGGCAAGGTTGTCGAGACGATTCAAAACACCGCCAAGACCGGCCGCATCGGCGACGGTAAAATATTCATCATCTCTCTTGAAGAGGCGATCAGGATCAGGACAGGCGAAAGTGGCACAGACGCGATCTGATAACGACGTTAAAACCACCTACTACGGAGGAACACCATGAAATTAAAACTATATGTTGCATCAATAATGCTCGTTATCCTGGCCGGACTGGTTCCGATTGCCGCAATGGCCGAAGAAAAGAAAGATGCCGCACCGGCGGCAGCAACTGCCGTGACGACTCCGGCTGCTGCACCGGCAACTCCCGCAGCGGATGCGGCAAAACCAGCCGATGCGGCTGCTCCGGCCGCAGCCGCACCTGCGACACCGCCGGATGTCAAGCCTGTCTTGAACACCGGCGACACCGCCTGGATGCTGGTCTCATCGGCGCTGGTACTGTTGATGATCCCCGGCCCGGCGTTGTTCTACGGCGGCATGGTCCGTCAGAAGAACGTTCTCTCTACCATCATGCATTCATTCGTCGCCATGGGTATCGTCGGCGTACAGTGGGCGGTGGTCGGCTATTCACTCGCCTTTGGCGGTGATGTGGGTCACATGGGACTGGTCGGCGACTTCAGCAAGGTCATGCTGAACGGCCTGGTCATCATGAAGGACGCCGCAACCGGCACCGTTGACTGGGCACTGTTCCAGAACTACACCAAGGAGCCGGGCGCGATCCCCGAACTCGTGTTCGCCATGTATCAGTGCATGTTCGCCATCATCACCGTCGCACTGATCTCGGGCGCCATGGCCGAACGTGTCAAGTTCTCCGCCTACTGCATCTTTGTTCTCCTCTGGACCACCCTGGTCTATGACCCGCTGGCACACTGGGTCTGGATGACCGACGGCTGGCTGTTCAAAAAAGGTGCACTCGATTTCGCCGGTGGTACCGTTGTTCACCTCTCGTCCGGTATTTCGGCCCTGGCTTTCCTGATCTTCCTCGGCAAGCGTCATGGGTACCCGACCGAGCGGATGGCTCCCCACAATCTTCCGCTGACCCTGCTGGGCGTCGGTCTGCTCTGGTTCGGCTGGTTCGGTTTCAATGCCGGTTCCGCCATCGTCGGGGTCAACACCTCCGATGCCGCCGGCGGTTTGGCCGGCCTGGCCTTTGCCACAACAACAATAGCCCCGGCCGCAGCCGGCCTTTCCTGGATGGTCGCGGAATGGATCCATTCCGGCAAACCGAGCGCACTCGGCTTCGGTTCCGGCGTCGTTGCCGGTCTGGTCGTCATCACTCCTGCCGCCGGTTTTGTCCAGCCTGGTGCGGCGCTGCTGATGGGTCTTGCAGCCGGTCTCGTCTGCTACGGCGGTATCCTGCTGAAAGCCAAGCTGAAATATGACGATTCGCTCGATGCCTTCGGCGTACACGGGGTCGGCGGAACCTTCGGCGCCATCATCACCGGCGTATTCGCCACGGTCGGCGCCACCGGCCTTCTGGCAGGCAACGCCAAGCAGCTGATGATCCAGCTGATCGCCGTACTGGCAGCTGGCGCCTACGCCTTTATCGTAACCTTGGTAATCGCCTTCATCCTGGACAAGACCATCGGTCTACGGGTTGAGAAGGAAGATGAAATCATGGGTTTGGACCAGACACAGCATTCGGAAAGCGGCTACAACATGTAAACGGAAACGATTCTTTTCCGCCCTGGTTTCGTCAATCTTCAGGATTATTTGTGCGGCGTACCAAATGGTACGCCTCCGCACAATCCTTCGATTTCCTGCCCAGGACAAAAAACTCTCCGTTTCCAAAACCCTTAAGCCGCCCGATTGTGGGCGGCTTCTTTCTCATCTGGAGCACCTATGAAAGATTCAGCTGCCGGAAATAGCAACGTAGCTATCACCCCGGATCTGCTGCGGCAGTTGGCCTATAACGAAAAAATGGCCGAACTGGGCAAGATTTCCGCCGGTGTCGTGCACGAACTGAATGCTCCGCTCTCCGTCATAATCTCGGCATCCCAAATGATCCTGCGTGAAGAAGGTGTTCCGGAGTCCGTGCTGGAAATGATCTCCCGCATCAGCTCGGAAGCGCAACGCCTGTCACTGCTGACCAAGGGGCTATTGAACTTCAGCAGCCACGATGAAACCATCGGCGAGGTGGATCCCAATCTCACCGTCGATTTCATCCTCAATTTTCTGAATTTTGAAGCCGCGCGGCGCAGGGTTGTCGTCCTGAAACAGTACGACTACACGCTGCCGGTCATCCGCCTGGACTCCAACCTGCTGAAGCAAATCCTGCTCAATATCATCATGAACGCCCTGCAGGCCATGGAACCTGACGGCGGCAAACTGCTGGTCGAAACGGCAGCAACAGAAAACGAAACCATTCGCTTAACTATTGCCGACAACGGCCCGGGGATACCGGCCGAAGCGATCGACAGGATCTTCGACCGTTATTTCACCACCAAAAAGCCGGGTGAAGGCACCGGGCTGGGTCTGTTCGTCACGAAGAATCTTGTTGAAACCATGGGGGGGCACATCGAGGTAACCAGCAGAATCGGCGGGGGTACGACGTTTACGGTCACGCTGCCGGCAGATAAGTAAAACAGCCTCACCCGCCACACAGCGGCACGTCAGCCGATCATTAACCCAGCTTGCTCCGCCAGTTGTAGGCCTTTTTCTGGCAGGCGATAACAGTGCCAAGCGTAATGCCCAGCTTTTCAAGACTCTCCGCCGCCTCATCAAGTGCAAGCGACTCCATCATCTCCGCCAGGCAGAGCAGAGTTCCAAGATCTCCTCCCCGGAATATCAGGGCATCCTGAATTTCGTCCGTCAAATTCAAACGGGCTACAATATCCTTAAGTTCTACATCGTAAATATCTTTAAGCATCGAGAGGGTGCCAACCATGAATGCCTGTTCCGGTTGTGCGTGGCGTAATAACCGCGGGCTGTGAGGCTTGACACGGGACAGTTCTTCCATGAATGCCGCCCGTACTGCCGCCATGTCAAGGATGGCGCTATTCAGTCCCTGACCGCCATCATCGGCAAAAAGGGCAAGCTGCACCCAGCGATTGAGATTATCCATGCCGATCTGGGTAATGGCATGCCGGACTGTGCGAATCTTCTCCCGCGTTGAAAAAGAAACGGAATTTACCAGCAGCAGAAGTTTGTAGGTGAGTGCCGGACTCTGTTTAAAGGTCTGCTCGATTTCATCAATATCGGCATCATTTGATAATTGCTGCATCAGATTAAAAAACGTGCCGGACGAATTTTCCATCCGGGACTTCTGCATCAGTGACGGACGTGCGAAAAAGTATCCCTGGAAAAGCTCAAGCCCCATTCTGCGGCACCTGAGATACACATGCCTGCTATCAACCTTTTCCGCCAGGAGTTTGACCGGGTAACGGCGCAATTGCTCGACATCCTGACAAAGCTCATCCATCGATGTTGCAAGCAGATCCAGTTTGACAATATCGATCACACCGTCATAGAGCTCCTCGTATGCCAGGGAATAGCGATGGTCGTCGAGAGCCAGAACAAACCCTTTGGCCTTGAGTTTCCGGCACCGGTCAATGATGCCCGGAGTGACAATGATGCTTTCCAGCAGTTCCAGTCCGATCATCTCTGCCGGCAACAGTTCCAGAGCCTCATTCATCAGCATATCGGCATCGACATTGATGAACCCGCGATAACCTCCGAGAATTTCACGGATGCCGAAATGGGAAAGTACGTCAAGAATAACACTGGATGTAGCCTTGGCAGAGTCGAGTATGGCGGCCGAAGAAATGGATTGCGGCGAGCGGAAGAGCAGCTCATAGCCGACGACCTGCTCAAGCCCGTTCAGAATTGGTTGTCTGCCCATGATATGGCTGGAATGATACAAGCCGCACTCCGTAAATTTTGACAAACCGAAAGAGTTATTTTCTGAAACCTGGAAAGCTTTCCCGTCGAGCCCCTATTAGTTCTCCATTCAGAGGTGCTGATGTTTGATGTTTGCTAATCTATACTGATGCCAGCTTGATTAGCAAGTACAAACTTACACCGGATGGCTTTTGGGCGAGGCGTGGCGTGGTGTGATGGTCGGGATGGAAAGCGGGGGAACAGGTTGGGATCAAACCGTACACATTACCTGCCTGACCCGGTATTCTCCGCCGATGACGAGATACTCTCCCTCCCCCTTCATGATGCTGCCGGGGAGCAGATCATTGTAGAAGAAGATCTTGCTGAGCGGCACCAGAACCTCCCAGACCGTCGACCCGAATTCCCAGGCCCGCTCCTCATCGGACGTGAACGACACCAGGTTGTTCAACCGGACGATATGGGTGCGCCTGTCGATCTGCTCGATGACGTCATGCTCGCTGGCGTCGCAGGTGCCGCGATAGAGAGGAATTATTGGTAAGTTAGAAGTCGTTTCCTGCGATTTTCTGGCAGGAAATGAGTTCGTCAACGCACTTATCCTGTTTTCCCGGGCGGGAGTTGGCGGGAATTTCCGGGCCAGCTCGTACTGGCAGTATTCGTAGAGGATATCGAGCTGCGACTGGATCGCATTGGTGCGGGCGCTCCCCTTCATGACCTCCACCGAGTACTCGAAATATGCCTCGCTGTGAATGCCCTTGATACGGGCACGGTGGAAACTGGGCACGATACCCATGCGGCTCTCGACCCAGCGCTTGAGGACGGCTCCTTCGATCGAGTTGGAATCCATCATCCAGCCGCGCAGATAGCGGAGGTAGCTGTTCTTGATGCTTTTCCGGGCGGTATCGGTCTGATCCTGCCACTGGTGCAGCTGGAACTTCACCGACATGTAGTCGTTGAAGGTCAGGGCTCGTTCTTTCTGACTCTCGATGGTTGCGAGCTTGTCAAAAAGAAACCGGTTACCCTCCTTGACCCCCTGAATTTCAAGCGGTTGGGGATTGTCGTTGAAATGGCGCGAGGCGATGACCCAGGGCGGCAGGTTGCAGTTGTTAAAGGAACCGTTGTGCATGACGGGTGATCACCTCGTTTTGAACAAGGATGAAGGTTGAGGGATGAGGGATGAATGAAAGGCGATACTTCAACCTTCATCCTTCATCCTTACAGAATCTTCGCCAGCTCCACCAGGGTCTGCTTGATCGGACCGCCGGTCGTGAACGGTTCGACACCGAGCTTTTCAAGTTCGCACTTCGGGTGTTCCCCCATCTGGACGGTCACAACCGCCCGGCATCCGGCAAGAGCATCGGCGATACCCTTGAGCAGATGCCCCCGCAACGGGTGTTCGGGGTCGAAGCTGCAATAACGCTCGACCTTGCGTTCGTCAACCAGTTTCGCATCGCCGTTTTCGACATCATATATCAAAAAACGCTCGGCATGACCGAAATGCTGGTTGATCTCCTTGCCATCTTTTGATGCGACTGCAATCAACATGCTGCACCTCCATGAAAAGTGAAGGGTGAAGGGTGAAGGGTGAACAGTGAAGGTTTTTAATTCACCTTTCAC
>DATNCC010000219.1:0-7372 GCA_035571735.1 Dongiaceae bacterium
TGGTGATGCGGCGCAGCTTGCCCGGCTTTCCATCCTCACCGATATCCAGGGTGTAGATCTCGAAATCCCCATCTCGGTTGGAACTGAAGGCAATCTGTTTCCCGTCGGGCGAGAAGGAGGGCATGGTGTCGGTGGCCACATTGTCGGTCAGACGCCGCGGATTGCTTCCGTCTGCGTTCATCAGGTAGATCTCGTGGTTGCCGTCACGCCCGCTGCGAAATACGATCTGCCTGCCGTCTGGAGAAAAATAGGGGAAGCCGTTGTTGGCGGCAGAGCCGCCGGTCAGGTTCACGGCCCCGCTGCCGTCAGGGTGGAACTTCCAGATATCCACACGGGCCTGTGGTTTGGCGAAGGGCGGCCCTACGGCACAGACGATCCACTGGCCGTCCTGAGACCAGTTCGGCCGCCAGACCGGATCGGAAGGGGCGAACACCACCCGTTGCCCGTCGCCGTTCAGCCCGGAGGTGATGATCCTTTCGAAGTGCTCGCCAAACGCCACCCGCGCCCCGGTCGGATCGAAAGTGGGAAAGGTGCCGCGCACGGCCCATAACTCCAGCACCCGGTCGGGCAATTGCACCTCCATCCGGTTGTCGATCAGGAACGGTCCCGGTACCGGTTTCCCAAGCATGGGAGTCTTCCCGGCCGTGCTGCTGCCGTGGCAGATCATCCGGCCGGAGCCGGGATCAAACTTCGGAGCCCAGTAATCATGCATTTCGTCGCTTTCCAGGCGCCTGTCTGAACCGTCTTGCGCCACGGAAAAAATCCGCCAGTGGTCGTTCACCCGGTCGGCAAACGCCACGCGACCGTTGGGCGACACAGCGGGCGAGAGCGCGGGACCGGCAACGATCTGCTGTTCCCCGGAACCGTCAGTCTTTATGCGGTAGATGCCCGGACCGGTTTCACGCCGGGAATAGAAAAAGATCCATCTGCCGTCCTGCGACCAGTCCGGCGAACCATCCCAGCCTGGAGAGTGTGTAAGCCTTCTGATATTTGATCCGTCCGCCTGCATCACGTAGATATCGCTCTCCCTGTAGCCGTCGCGGTCGCTGGAAAAGGCGATCTGCTTTCCATCGGGCGAGAAGGCGGGGTGAAAATACCCCCCTTTGTGCCGGGTCAGGTTCACCGCTTGGGCCGAGGCATCCGGCCCAAGCGGCCAGAATGGCATCACGAAGATGCTGGCGTTGCCGTCGCGGGTGCTGACAAACGCTAACCGCTTGCCGTCAGGTGAAAAAGCCGGGGCGTCCTCCATGGCGGCGCTGTCCGTAAGCAGCCAGGGCGGTCCGGGATTTATCAGGTTAAGGGCGTACAGGTCGGGATTGCCCCGTCGCTCGGAGCAGAACACGACCCAGCGCCCGTCTGGTGAGAAGACCGGATTGTAGTTCAGTGCGGGATCGGTCGTAATCTGCCGCGGCGCCTTGCCGGGGGAGTCGAACAGATACAACTCCATGCTTGCCGGACGGAACGAGGTGTAGACGATCCTTTCCCGGAGCTGGTCGGCCGCCCAACAGTCCGGTACCATAGCCACGAGAACCACCATGAAAAGCCCCAGGACGTCTTTCTGAACCTTATGCAACAAGAGATAAGATCGTTTCATCATGATCTCCTTGTGACTGAAGAGCCCATTTAACGCCATGCACACATTCCCGTTTCCGAGACCTTTTTAAGAATATAAAAAGCCCCGGATTGCTCCGGAGCCCTTTATGCTGAATTGATCTCTTTAATCTTTTGTTACATTGGCTGCCTGCAGCCCTTTTGGACCATTGACCACATCGAATGTGACCTTGTCGCCTTCGGTGAGTGATTTAAAACCCTCTCCCGTGAGGGCGGAAAAGTGGACAAATACATCCTCCCCCTTCTCTCGCTCAATAAATCCAAACCCTTTGCTATCGTTAAACCATTTTACAGTGCCTTTTTCCATTGTCTTCCATCTCCTTATGCTTTCATTTTACCTCTAAAACAGCCGTGCATGCTAATAAACCGCAGCATTTAACCCTTCTGCCCAATGTTTCCTTCGTGCAGAGATACTTGACCCCACGCTTGAACATCGGTAACCTCCTGAAACAGCCGAATTAGTAGTCTCTTAAGCCTCATGATTACCTTTGATTCCAGTTCCGGAAACGCCCACCCCGTAAAGCACATACATCAGCATTACAAAAGGAATGACGGCAAACCAGTCTGCCGTGGCCAAACTTCCTGAAATGCCGGAGAGATCCAGTTGCCGATCAATTCCGAATCCGGTCAGTATGGCGAGCACGACGCCCATAATTGCTGCGCCGGCTATCAGACCCGAGGACATGAGCACGCCGGGGGGGAAGTCCGTCTCCGCCTCCACTTCCGCACTGTGTATCTTTCGCTCCACCAGTAGCCGGATAATTCCCCCCGCCATGATGGGTGCGCTGCTGGACAATGGCAGATAAAGGCCCACCGCAAAGGGGAGCGAGGAAATCCCCAGGACTTCCATCGTAAGGGCAAGGAAAACACCGATCAACACCAACCCCCAGGGCAACTTTCGGGTCAAAATGCCGTCGATGATCAGGCTGAAAAGGCGTGCTTTGGGTGAATCAAGCTTGGTCACGTGTTTGCCGTCCACCTCGGTTACGACGCCCGCAATGCCCGGATCGACCAGATAGCGTATCCGGCCAGCGTCATCCACCAGATACCTGCCCACCAGGACAATACCGTCCGGTTCCGTTACGCGATGAATCCGGTACGTGGCGCCATCCGGCCCCGTCATCTGCTTTGCGTCGACAGGCACCGTTGCCGTATATTGGGGAAATTGAGCCGGCACTACGGTTGTATATGCCTTATTGAGGGCGATTACGGTCAACCCGATGAAGAGCGCACTGGTGACGACCCCCACCATGATGCCCACCTGTTGATGTTTGGGAGTTGCTCCGACAAGAAAGCCGGTTTTCAGGTCCTGGCTGGTTGCGCCGGCAACTGCTGCGGCTATGCAGACAATTGCTGCCGTTGACAGCGCCATGGAGCGGTAGGAGACCCCTGTCCAGCCCGCAGCGAGGAACAAAAGACACGTGATCAGCAGGGTCGCAACAGCCATGCCGGATATGGGATTGGAAGAGGAGCCGATTTCGCCGGTAATCCGGCTTGAAACCGTAACGAAGAAAAAGCCGAACAGCAGAATGAGGACCGCCGAAACGGCGTTGATACGCAACTGCGGCGCCAACCAGATTGCCAGGACAAGCCCCAGCGATCCGAACAGCACGATCGGCATGGAGAGGTCGCGGTCTGTCCGGGGAACGGCATTCGCAGCAAGCGCCTCCGTTCGGGATTCAAGAATCGACTGGAACCCTCTCCGGAAAGCCGAAGCTATTGTCGGCACCGATCTGACCAGGCTGATCAGACCGCCGGTGGCTACCGCGCCGGCACCCATGTAAAGCACATATGCATTGCGGATCTCCCCGGGGGACATTTCCCTGATCAATTTTGATGCCGGAAACATGGCAGAATTCAGGCCTTCGCCGAAAATCTTGATCGCCGGGATCAGGATCAGATAGGAGACAACACCTCCTGCAAACATGTTGGCTGCTATCTTTGAGCCGATTATATACCCGACACCGAGAAGCTCGGGTGTGACTTCCGCGGCGACGGAACCGCCTTTGTAGAAGGTAAGCATCCTGGCGGGAATGTCGCTCCAGAGCTTTAATCCGGCGTTGAGAAATTTGTAAACCGCACCGAAAGCGAAGCCCATGAAGACGGTCCGGGCGTGAGCACCACCTTGCTCGCCTGCGATCAACACTTCGGCGCAGGCGGTTCCCTCCGGGTAGGTCAGCTTGCCATGCTCCTTGACAATCAAACCTTTCCTCAGGGGTATCATCATGAGCACGCCCATGATGCCGCCCAGTAGCGCCAACAGGAGGATGACCATGAAATTCATCTCCTCGCCCAGCAGAAGAAAGACCGGCGCGGTTATCGCTACCCCAAAGGCGATCGACTCCCCCGCCGAGCCGGTCGTCTGAACAATATTGTTCTCGAGGATCGTCGCCCGGCCCATCAATCTGAATAGGGTGATCGACAGCACGGCAATGGGAATTGAAGCGCTGACCGTCATGCCTACTTTCAGCGCCAGATAGACCGAAGACGCGGCAAAGACGACTCCCAGGAAGGCGCCAAGGAGAACGGCTCGGACGGTGAATTCCTGCCGAGTGTCGCTGTCGGGCACAAAGGGTTTGAAAACAGATTTCGGCGAATCATTTTCATTCATCATATTTCTCTTCGTGCGCAGCATGTGAACCGGCTTCGTAATTGACCCTTTTCGGCGTCAAATTTTCCCAGGTCAACCTGCACATTACGTCAAGTCAATCTGAACCTGATTCACAGTAGCTGCCACTCGGCATAGCCATCCTTGCGGTCGGGCACCTTCCGCCCCCCGAGCACCACACGATTGCGAAGCGGGTCCGTCTTCACCGATATGTACGCCCGCACGATGGCAGCCACCGTAGCTTCTTGAAAGGTGATGGAAGAGCCATCGGCCAGGGTCAGGGTAGTGCGAAGGTGGCGATGCCCCGCCGGTATTTCCGTCACAATCTCTGTTACATCCTCGTTTCTGAGCACTTTTGAAGCATCTCTGGCTTCCATGTCCATGAATGATCCTTTTAAATAATCGAAAGTTCGCCTGAAGCGGGCTAAGGTACGGAGAAAGTGGGTTCACCCCGTTGTACCTGATCATGCTGCACCTCCCGTCGAACGAAATGACCGCCTTGAAGTGTAACGTAACCTGATGGGGAGTCAAACGAATGCACCTTGTGAATTGTGTCCGTCTGACGGCCTTTTTTGGTTTATACTATATGTGGCTGGCAATTGACGGCAATAGCGGAGGCAGGCCATGTTTACCGAGGAAATCAGGCGATGTATCGAAGGGATTTCGCTGGCGATGGTTGCAACGTCGGATGAGTCAGGAAATCCCCATCTGGCTGTGGCCAATCGAGTACTGACCTTGGACGATCAGCACCTGATGCTGGAAAACTGGTACTGCCCGGCAACGTTGAGGAATATTGCCCGGAACCCGAGTGTTGCCATCGTTGTCATGTCGCGGGACGCGGAAATCGGGTACCAGTTCATCGGAAACGTGGCCCATGGCTACGATGTTGCTCTGTTGAGCGGCTATGCGCCTGAGGTGGAACCGCCGGGTGAACCTCAGGCTCTCACCCGCATCGTGGTGCGGGTGGATGAAGTGCTGGCATTCTGTTCCGGAATACATACCGACCAGCCGCTGAAAAACTGCCAGCAGGCGAAACCCTAGCGGAGGTACCGGTTATTGAGACAGGTGCATGAGCAATGAAATACGCATCAGAATTGCATGCGCAAGGAATTCTGTTACTCTTTGAACAGAGGACCTGACTCTGAATTAACCAAAACAAAGAATGGAGGAAATTATGGCTTGCAACATCGAACAACACAAAATGCATATGTGTGCTCTCAAGGCAGAGAATAACGAAGAATGTATCAAAAGCCTCAGTGACAAGCCGACCGTTGAATGCAGCAACTGCGGTGCTAAAGCCAATAGTCCCGAAAACGTCTGTGCCCCTAAACAACTGCCTTGAACAATTTGGGGCTACATGACCCGGACACCGATTGACAACATCTTCCCAGGCAGCGCAGAAGATGCGGAGACAGACGGGCCACTCTCACGGCTTCTGGAGAGCCTCGCACTGGAGCGGGTCGCCGAGGACCGCTTCAGGGGTTGGAGTTACGACATCGGCAGCGGCACCATCTTCGGAGGCCACCTGCTGGCCCAGGCACTGATGGCTGGATGCGACACGGTGGATTCCGGACTGCCGCATTCACTGCATGCCTATTTCCTTCGGCCGGGGGCGCTCGACGCGGCGCTAGAGTATCGGGTGGAGCGCATCCGCAACGGCCGCAGGTTCTGCACAAGGCAGGTCAGCGCCGAACAGCGCGGCAAGACGGTCTTCTGCATGTGGATATCGTTTCATGCGGGGGAAGCCGGTCCGGAACACGCTGCTCAGATGCCTGCCGTTCCAGGCCCGGAAGGGCTCCACTCACTGCTGGATCTGCGCAGAGCTTCCGCTGACCGCTTCCCCGAGCGCATCCGCCACGACCTCCTGCGGGAGCGACCGGTGGAGATCCGACCGGTCGCTCCGGTCGATCCGTTGTACCCCGGCCAAAATCCGCCGGTCCAGCATGTCTGGCTGCGTAGCGCCGGTACCCTCCCCGAGCGGGATGTGCTGCACCTGGCTATGCTGGCATACGCCTCAGATTTTTCTCTCCTGGCGACCGCCTTCCTTCCACATGGTATCACTTACCACCAGCCTGGTATCCATACGGCCAGCCTCGACCACAGTCTCTGGTTCCATCGTCCCTTCCGCGCCGACCGGTGGTTGCTCTACTCGATGGACAGCCCCAGCTCGCACGGGGGCAGAGCTCTGGCCCGCGGCACCATCTTCACCCGCGACGGCAGCCTGGTGGCCTCCACGGCCCAGGAGGGGCTGATCCGTGTCGTCCCCAGCGAGGGCGGGCATAGGTTGGGAGAGTGATCTATTCCGGGGGCTGGACTCCTATACGGCAGTGGTATCGGCCCTCTCCGGCGAAGTTTCGCCGGTGAGGTCTTTTTTCACGCACGCATACACTTTCACAGGAGGATCCCATGTCCGGGCAACCTCTTCATGTAGTAACCGGCGCTTTCGGCTTCTCCGGTCGATACATTGCGGAACATCTCCTCAGGCAGGGTTTCCGCGTACGGACTCTCACTAATTCTCCTGACCGTATCAGCCCGCTACACGGCAGGATCGAAGCGCATCCCTTTCATTTCGAGCGTCCGGACCGTCTAGTGGAGTCCCTTCGGGGTGCCGACGTTTTATATAACACCTACTGGGTTCGTTTTAATGCCCGCGAGTTTCGATTTTCGCTCGCCGTAAGAAACTCCCTCACTCTCTTCAGAGCGGCCAAGGAGGCGGGCATATCCCGTGTGGTCCATATCAGCATTACAAACCCCGCGGAAGATTCACCGCTGGAATACTTCCGCGGTAAGGCGCTCCTGGAAAGGACCCTCAGGGAGACCGGGCTGTCATACGCCATCCTGCGGCCTGCACTCCTCTTCGGCGAAGAGGACATCCTGATCAACAACATTGCATGGCTGCTCAGGAGGCTTCCGGTTTTCGGCGTGTTCGGCAATGGCGAATACCGTTTGCAGCCGATCTTCGTCGACGACTTGGCCAGGCTTGCGGTCAGTCAAGGGGTCGCCCGTTTGAACACGACGATCGATGCCATTGGACCCGAAACCCTCACCTATCGCGAGTTGATACGCACCATCGGCGAGGCCATCGGGCATTTACGCCCCGTCATCTCGGTACCGGCACCCATTGGCTACGCGGTTGCTTGGGTTCTGGGGCGT
>DATNCC010000220.1:0-4091 GCA_035571735.1 Dongiaceae bacterium
CCCTCCCCCAAGCCGCTGCGGACGTGGTCAAGCATGCAGTTCGGTATTTCGTATGTCTCGTCTCTATTGAAAAACCATGGCTACCAGACACGCCTGCTCGTCCTGGCAAGCAATTATTACCAGGATAGCATCAGGCAGCTGGCAACGTGCGTAGAGGATTTCAATCCTGACCTGATCTGTTTTACGGCGGTATTTTCTCAATACCAGTTCATAGAAAAGATGGCTCGTTTTGTAAAAACTCAACGGCCTGACAGGTACCTGATGCTGGGAGGCGTATATGCCACCCTGCAGCCGGAAGAGGTCATAAACGGACCTTTTGATGCAATATGCATCGGTGAAGGGGAGTATCCGGTTCTCGAATTATGCCAGCAATTGGAATCTCGGCAGGCGCCGCATGCGATCGCCAATTTATGGATCAAAACTGCCGATGGAAACATCGAAAAAAATCAGCCCAGGGAATTCATTCAAGACCTCGACCGGCTGCCTTTTCCAGACCATGCCATGTGGGAACCTTGGATCCACGACCGAAATGATGATGAGATGGTTATACTGGGTGGGCGAGGGTGTCCTTATGATTGCACCTATTGCTCTAATCATGCGCTCCGCAAGGCAGCCGAAGGTAGCTATGTAAGAATGCGCTCTCCCGATAATATTCTTGGAGAAGTCGAATTTCTCTACAGAAATTATCCTCATCGCCGGTTCTTCTTTGAACTGGAAACCCTTGATTGTTACAAAAACTGGACAACCGAACTGTGCAGCAAGCTGGCAGCGTTCAATGCTGCAGTCCCTGATCCTGTTTCCTTTGGTTCCAATTACCGTATCAATCCGCACACTATTGATGAGAACCTGTTTTCCTCGCTGGAGACCGCGAATTTCAAAGACATTAATATCGGCCTGGAATCAGGCAGCGAGCGGATCAGACGTGACGTTCTCAAGCGCAACTACACAAACGACGACTTTCTGAAGGTTGTTTCCATTGCCCGTAAACATGGTTTAAAGATTTTTCTCTATAACATGATCGGCCTGCCCGGAGAATCCTTGA
Organism: Dongiaceae bacterium; assembly: GCA_035571735.1. Classification (GTDB taxonomy): domain Bacteria; phylum Desulfobacterota; class Desulfuromonadia; order Geobacterales; family Pseudopelobacteraceae; genus JACRCG01. Next base: position 1,043 of record DATNCC010000220.1, read on the forward strand.
GTGACCATAGGGAAACGGTGCGGTTAAATCGCCGGGTTCAGCCGGATGGACATTTTACCGGCATCTTTTACCCCTATCCCGGTACGGCGCTGTATACGACGTGTATCGAGCAGGGGCTCATTAAAAAAGCATCCATTGTCCGGATGGAACGAAAACAGCCAGTAATGGCCCTCCCGAACTTCTCGAAAGCGCAGATCAGGAGCGCATATACATGGTTTAATTACCATGTCTACAAGGGGCACAAGCCGGTATGGCATATCCTGACGCAGGTTGCATTGGTTAAGATTACCTCCAGCCCGATGGTCAATTCCCTGTTCAAAAATCTGTCCACTCTTTGGCATCGAGGTCGTTTCGTAAAAAAAAACGACTCAAAAAATACTTTGATACCCAATAAACAATGACCCATATGCCGAACGTTCCCACAATATCCATCGTCACCCCCTCCTACAACCAGGGGGAATTCCTGGCCGAGACCATTGAAAGCGTCATCAGCCAGGCTGGCGATTTCGTTGTCGACTACATCGTTGTCGACGGCGGCTCGGCAGACAATTCCGTCGATATCATCAGACAGTATGATTCCTTGCTGCAGCGGGCGGCGTGGCCGGTACGCTGTCGGAAAATTGTGTTTCGCTGGATGAGTGAAAAGGACAGGGGACAGACAGACGCGTTGATGAAAGGCTTTCGCATGGCGACGGGTGACATCTTCGCCTGGTTGAATTCAGACGATACCTACCTGCCGGGGGCCCTGCAGACGGCCGCCGGTTTTTTTAGTGATCATCGCGAGGTCGGGCTTATGTATGGTGACGCCTGCTACTGCGACCAATCCGGCATTACCATCGCCAGATACAGAACCGACGACTTTGATCTCGATAGGTTGGCATCGAGCAACATCATCTGCCAACCCTCGGCTTTTCTGCGGAGAGACGCTTTTGATGCGGTCGACGGGCTGGACAAATCGCTTCAATTTGCCATGGACTACGACCTCTGGATCAGGATCGGCAGGCGCTTTCCGTGCCGCCATATCCCCCGGTTGCTGGCGACCTACCGGCTGCACGATTCCTCCAAAACCATCAGTCGCGACACGCTGTACAAGAACTGCGAGGAATCCCTGGCCGTCACCATCCGTCATTTCGGCTGGGCACCGTTGACCAGGATCTATACTTCATGCCGCGTCCTCTGTCAGGCTCACTTGCCAGGCCTGTTCCGGCACAGCAGAGTGATATGCGCGGCCGCTGCAATCGCTTGTACGATTATACGTTCACTCTGTTTGAATCGGGGAATTCACCGCAACGACCTGAAATTGCTGAACCGGGGAAACTTCCGTAAGCTTTTCAAGAGCCGTGTTGAGATTATGACTGGTAAGCAAGACGACAACTTTACGGGTGAACCATGAAGATTTGTCTTATTGCACCGCTTCCCCCTTTCAGGGGAGGCATCGCCAAATACTGCCATACTCTGGCTCAAGAACTTGAGAAGCGGCATGATCTTCTGCTGTTGAGCTACAAACGGCAATATCCCGAACTGCTGTATGGCAAGAAGAGCCAGATAGACCCGGACGTTGACCAGGATGATCTCCTGCATGAATTTAATGATCTTACCTACTCAATCGACTCCCTCAACCCCTTTTCCTGGCATGCCGCCGTGCAAAGAATAGCCGCATTCGGCACTGAAATGGTCATCCTCCCCTGGTGGGTTGCGTACTGGACCCCGATGTACCTCTATCTCCTCGGTTCATTAAAGAAGAAGGGCATCAAGGTTGTTTTTCTCTGCATCAATGTTTATGAGCACGAAAATAGTCGATTAAAGAAATTTTTGACAGAACGCACTCTCAGAAAGGCTGATTCCATCATTGTCCATTCCGGGCAGGAGAAGGACGAGATCCTGGGATTCAACTCCTCTGCTACGGTAAGAAAGCATTTCCTGCCCTTGTTCCGGTATGATTTTAACAATACCTTCAGGCATGACCGTGCTCTACATCTACTTTTCTTCGGTTTTGTCAGGGAGTACAAGGGCCTCGACATCCTTCTCAGGGCGGTCGGCATCCTTAAAGAGCAAGCTATTTCGTTGAGAATTGCGGGCGAGTTTTGGGGCGACAGGGAGGGATACCTTGACCTGATCAAAACTCTCGAAATATCCGACAAGGTTGACATCGTAGATCACTACGTTTCCGATCGGGAAATGAGCCGCTTTTTTGAAGAGGCTGACGTAGTGGTTCTTCCCTATCGGACAGCCAAAACATCAGGTGTAATAGCCACCGCCTACGGATTCGCAAAACCGGTCCTGGCAACAGATGTGGGTGGATTCAATGAAGTTGTCAGGGATGGTTTTACGGGTAAAATCGTCGCACCCGACAGCCCCCGGGCAATTGCAGGTGGTATTGAATGGTTCATTAAAAACAGGCAGACGGACTTTGCGGGGAATATCGCAGCATTCGCTGCGCAGGGAATGTCGTGGAGTTCTCTGGTAGACATGATTGAAGAATTTAACTGGCTAAAACAGCAATAGCCGGAAATCAGCTCCGGCTATTGCAAACATGCTTATTGCTTTACACTGACTCAAATATTTCCGAGGTTGTATTTTGTTACCAGCTCATATTCCCGGAAGTATATCGGTGATTGATAAGGAATTTCTTTCCATGTTTTATCAAATTCTGTTCCCATATCTTTATCTGTGCACAGTAATTCATTAGCTTTGTTGTAGTTTCTTTTGGCAACCGTTCTGAATTTCCCTTTTTTAATCTCTAAATCTATCTGATGATGCGTGACTTCACCTTTGCTTGATATGCTCTTCTGGCAGGCGGGGTACTGAGAAAGATGCTTTGTATAATATTGCGAACCAAAGCTCGTTAAAACGGTTTTCTCGGTCCAGCACAGGGTTTTGTTGCGTACTTTAACGCTTTTTGAATCATAATAATTAGCTTCCATGTTCTTGTTGGGAATGTCGGTGTTATTTTTAATCCAATCAGCTGCATGACAAACAGGTGTCCTACCCAGCAAAAACATGCCCAAAGCTGCTACAACAAAAACCTTTTTTCCCATTATTTACCCCA
>DATNCC010000221.1:0-7690 GCA_035571735.1 Dongiaceae bacterium
TCTTGACGGCGTCGGCGGGGTAGGCCCGGCCTGTTCAAATTGCCACACCGCGGCATCGCCACTGACCGCGCAGAACTGCACCTCCTGCCATGGAAATCCTCCTTCCGGCAATGTGTTCCCCAATATCTCCGGCAACCACAGGGTGCATAACGCCCTGAACGGCGTCACCGGGGCATGCTCTACCTGCCACGGCGGAGCGGGAATCGGCACCCTGAGCCATTTCAACAAAACTGTAAATGTATCCATTTCAGCGACATACAACGCCAAATCCGGCACGGCATCCTATGACCCCGCAACCTCGACCTGCACCAGCGTCAGCTGCCACGGCGCATTGACGACGCCGGACTGGCGCAGCGGGAGAATCGATGTGAACAGCCAGTGTTTCTTCTGCCACCGCTCCAGGGCGCTGCAGCCCCCGGAACAGTTCAACAGTTACTTCTCGGGCAAACACGATTTTCACGTAGGCGGCCTGGGCCTGATCTGCATCGATTGCCACGACAGCGGAAAGCTGGCCCTGGGGCATTTCAGCAACCTCAATACCCCTGCCTTCGAACAGGCGCCGGCAACCACCATCAGGGACGTTGTCCATTATAGCGGCGGTTCCTGCACCCCCGCCAATGCCCCCGGCAACTTCAGCGTCACCTTCAGCTGCCATCCTGCACCGCCATTGACAAGGGTATGGGCAACGCCATAAAATCAACATAAGAAGTCAGCAGGAAAATATCATCACAACGCTTTTCTTTCGGAATGTTTCGAGAGGAGGATGTCATGAAAACAATCGATATTACAGGGGTAAGGAGCATGGCCGCTCTTGCCGTCGCCTGCCTGTTTGCCCTTATAACGGCAGGATGCGGCGGAGGGGATATGTCAACCCCCGCCCGGACAATTGCAGCTGCAAAAGCCAGCTCCGCAAGCATTATGACATTAAGCGCCGTTTTGAACGGAGCTCAGGAAGTGCCGCCAACCGCCTCGGCTGCAACCGGCACCGCCACGGTCACGATCGACGCGGCGAGGACGACAATCAACGTGACCATGACAACGCAGGGTTTCACGGTTCCGGTCACGGCATCCCATATCCACTTCGGCCCGGTCGGTACGAATGGTGGCGTCTTGCTCTCACTCTTCGCCGCACCGGCGGTCTTTCCGGCAACTTTGACCAAGACCCTGACCAGCGCTGATTTTGCGCCTGACGTCGCCCACGGGATCATCACCTTCGCCGACGCGGTGAACGCGATCCTGGCCGGAAATACCTACATCAACATCCATACCCAGGCCAATCTTGGCGGCGAGATCCGTGGACAGTTGATGCTGCAGTGAATAAAACTAAATGACTTCAGGCAGGTCAATGCCTATAGAATGAAGATGTCGGGAATAAAACAGGGACATTCCCCGGTTAGAAGGGGGATGTCCCTGTATATTTTAAAACTTTCTCTGGAGTCTGTATATCCGGACGAGTTCTTAAGTTGTTGCTGTATCAAAATACTGAGCGATGCACGTTTCCAGCTTCTTGTGCAGCAACGCCTCTTCCCCGTTGCAGATCTCCATGTGCAGGGCAACGGCATGATCGATGAATATCTGCGCGACATCCGGATCAAAGTGGCTTCCCACATGCCCCTGCAGGATATCCATCGAAACATCGAAGCTGAAAGGCTCCTTGTAGGGGCGCTTGGAGGTCAATGCGTCGAAAACATCCGCCACCGAAAATATGCGGGCATTGAGCGGGATATCGCCCTGTGACAGCCCATTGGGATAGCCGCTGCCGTCGAATTTTTCATGATGACAGCTTACCACGTCTAGAGAGTCCTTCAGCCAGTCGTAACTGCGGACTATATCCTCGCCATGCCGCACATGGCTCTTCATGATCTCGAACTCTTCATCCGTCAGCTTTCCGGGCTTGAGCAGAATCGCATCACTGATGGCGATCTTGCCCAGATCATGCAGAAAGGCCCCCTTGATAAGACCCTGCATTTCGGTGTGGGAAAGTCCCAACATCTCCCCAATATGCACCGAATAGAGCGTAACCCGATAATTATGGATATTGGTGTCGCTGTCGCGTTTGGCGATGGCGCTTCCCAGCACCTTCAACAAGCCGATGTTGGTAAGCGCAAGGTTGTTGGAGTAATCGATCAGCTTTCGGTTCAGGCGTATTATTAACGGGTACAGCGCCAGGCTTGTGGCGAAAATGACAAGCACAACCAGGATTAACGCCCAGAGGGTCTGCTGCTTGATCTGGGCAATGATCTCGCCCGGCGCATGGTAGATACCCTCCAGGTAACCGATCTTGGTTCCGGCGCTGTTAAAGAGGGGGACAAATACCCTCAGATAGGTTTCGCTCCCCAGTGTAAGCTTAATGCAAACAATGCCGTTTTTATCGGCAAACTCGCTGCCATGCTTGGGGAGTTTCTCCTCGACCTCCTTGGCGTTCGCTTCGACCACTTCGGTGATTTTATGCGAGCCGGAATCGTAAAATTCAATTGCAATCAGGTTGTCCCGTTCAATCCCAATCTGAAGGCTGCGGTTAAGGCCTGAAAGGGCCTGAGCCGAGGGCGATTTCAGGTAGGTGGCCACCGCCTCCGTGTAGTTTGCCGTTTCAGCTTTTGCCATGTTCACAACATGGCTGTCCAGGCGCGCATTGCCGAGATAATTAACCAGACCACCAATCGCAAGCGACAGGATGAGCCAGAGAAGCGCAAGTCTGATGGCAAGCCATTTGTTAAGGTTATCAATCATCGTAAGCCCGCTTGATTATTTGTTCCGTTGATTCGCACAGTATCTTCTTTCCGCGTCATGTCGAAGCCCCGATGATTGTGTCTTCCCGAATTTACACGCGGCTTTCTCGCCATGAATATTTTACCGCCTAATTCTAATTTTACGACCGCGACTCCAGATACGGGCGTAGATCGCCAGATTGAGAAGCAGCGCCGCCAGAGCGAACAGAATCTGGGTCTGACGAGTCAAACCGGGGGGATAGACGATCGGCACGAGGTAGCGTTCGATGAAGGTACCGCCGTAGCCGGTTCCTCCCCCCAACCGGCGGAAATAATTTTCCAGATAGGTGAGCGGACATGTCCATCCGCCGGTCTCGATGGCCGTTCCCCAGAGTGCGGCAGGAATATGGAACCAGGCCAGACGCCTCCAGCGCAGCACCGCCAGGCCGCCGAAGAGGACGAAGAACACGAAGGCGGCGTGGAGGAAAACCACCACGTCGGCCCAGAACTGGAAGTTTGTCGCCATTATGATTCCAATTTAACCCAGGAAAAACAGTTATCCACGAAATACACGAACAGAATCGAATAATTACAAAAAAGATGTACCCTCACCTTTTGGGTGAAGGCTTGATTGCCGTATCACCTGATTTTTTCGTGACATTTCGTGTCCTTCGTGGACTCAAAATGCCGTTTTCGGGTTTAACCTGATCCGGAAGGCGCAACCATCTCCTCGATGAGCTTTTTCAGCCTCTTCACGCCGGCCCGCTCCATGGGCCTGCCCGTGATGCTGCTCTTCGGTACCCGGTGAATGTCCTCAAGGGGATATACAGTGCACTCGACCACGGTCCCTTCCTCCTCCAGATAGATATGGGGATAATCAAAGAACTCTCCGCCGTGCCGAATGGTCACGACCTCCTGGTCGAAGGGGATCCCCTCACGGCGCAGGAATTCCTCCACCTCCTCGCATGAAGCGGCAAACAGGTGCAGGTCGATGTCGCTCTTTTCCGTTACCGCACCGCTCAGGACCGAACCGATCAGGTAGGGATGAAACGGAGCCAGCATCTCCATCAGCCTGAGGGCGCCGAGCCGCAGGCGCAGCAGCCGCTCCGGCAGCACCTCTTCCTCATAGATCCCTATGAGCCGTTGCAACTCCCCGTGGATCTCGGCATTGGAAGGGAGATGGGAGCCGAGGGACAGGGCCTTTTCCGGGCCGAACCGCCTGGCCGCCTTGCGCTTGGCATCCCGGTACTCGCTTGCCCCCTCCTCGTACATGATCCGCGCCGCTTCCCGGGCGATGAGCCGCCTTATCCGGTCGTCTGTTCGCATGTCAATTATCTCTTGAGCGTCATCGGCGCGCTTTCCCCGATCTCGCTCCTCCGCCACCATCCGCCGCCGGCCCGCCTGGTGGCCAGGTCCGTATAATGATAGCGGTAAACCTTCAGCCGGATATAGGCAGGTGGGGCATCGCGGAAGGGAACGGTGCGGAACAGCGCAGCCACCGGCGGGGACCCCTCCAGCAGGCGCAGCAGCAGGCTTTTCAGCCATGGCTCCACGAAAGACGGGTTGAGGGCGGCGAACCACATCTGCCAGTCCAGCCGGGGTTGATGAGGCGCGGCCTGTTGCGGGGGGACGGATGGATCGCCCGGTTTCCACCTGAATTCGTATGCCTGCCAGCTTTTCAGGTCGTTGCTCCCCTCGATGACGAACTCGAAGCGGTCGACGGTCATGACCGCGAAAAGTCCGTAGGGACTCGATACGTACCATGGCCGTAAAAAGGCAAGCAGCCGGGAGACCAGCGAGGTACGGTAAAAAAGCCGGATCAGCTGCAGCACGTTCAGGACAAGAAACAGCATGAAGATGGCGCTCGCAAGAGCGGCCATGAAGGTCGATCCTTCCGTGGCGGGCAGCGGAGCGGACATGGCCACCACCCGCTCGACAAACCCCAGATAACGGTCATCCAGGAGCGGTACGCAGAGGACGATGGTCAGGATGTTGAAGAAGCCGTAACTGCCGGACAGCATGAGCAGCGCCTGGAAAAACACCAGAAGACAAAAGCCGGCCAGCTTGAACGGCGCCGGTCCCAGGCAGCAGAACGGGACCAGCAGCTCGAAGAAGAAGGTCCCGAGGACCGAGAGTTTCTGCAGCCATTCCGGCAGCTGATGGGCATACCAGGCGACCCGGTTGGGAAGGGGCTGGGTTTCGTAATGAAAGCAGAGCGCCCGCAGATTGCGCCAGTTGGGATCGCCGCTGGAGAGCTTGACCACTCCGGCCGACAGCATGAAGCGGAAGATGAAGAACTGGTAGGCCAGGCAGACCAGCGGCGGAGCGGGTGTGGCCAGAGGCAGGAAGATGGTCATGAAGCCTGTTTCCAGGAGCAGAGCGTCCCACTGGTAGGAGAGAAATTCCTGCCCCAGGGAGGCAAACGAGAGATATATCAGCCAGAGGAGAATCAGCGCGGGGATGGTGGCGATGCCGCACGCAAGCAGGATTGACAGGAAGACCCCCATCCCGGCGGCGCCGGTAATAAAGGAGTCGCTCGTGTTGAACCAGAAGATGCTCGGTAAGTGGCGGCAGCCCGCGATGCCGAGATTCCGGCGCAGGGCGGCGGCAAAGTCGCGCAACGGCAGGATGCCGCCTGAACCGTACAATCCCCGCACCTGAACGAGCAGGGAGACGAAGGCCAGCAGGTATACCACCCCCAGCAGACGAGGAAAGATCGCGAGGGCAATCTGTGATGTCGGTTCGGCCGTCATGGCGATACCTCATTTAGCTGATATAAATATGATAGCACGAAAAAAGCAGATCGCCCCCTCTCCACCATCGCTGCGATTTGACCTTGTTCCGGACTGTCGTAGAATTTAATTATCGAAACAGCCGCTGTGAAGGAGAGAAACATGCGCTCAAAATTGTTTGCCTTTGCCGCTGTTGCGGGGTTGACGCTCGTCGCCTCCCTGCTCCCGGCCGCCGATATTTTTCAGGAGCAGCGCCGGGCAATGGTGGACCATGACATCAAGGGGCGGGGGGTGCGGGACCGGCAGGTGCTGGCGGCCATGGGCAGGGTACCACGCCATCTCCTCGTGGACGAACGCTACCGCAATGACGCCTACGCCGACCACCCCCTTCCCATCGGCGAAGGACAGACCATCTCACAGCCGTTCGTGGTGGCCCTCATGACCGAAGCGCTGGGGCTGAGACCCGGCGATACGGTCCTGGAGATCGGAACCGGCTCCGGCTACCAGGCGGCGGTGCTGGCAGAGATCGTGAAGGAGGTCTACAGCATCGAGATCCGCAAGGGGCTGGCCGAGCGGGCCAAGGTAAAGCTGAAGGAGCTGGGCTACGCCAAGGTGCAGGTCAGATACGGCGACGGCTACTTCGGCTGGAAGGAGGAGGCTCCCTTCGACGCCATCATCATCACCGCCGCGGTGAACCATATTCCTCCCCCGCTCATCATGCAGCTGAAAGAGGGTGGCAGGATGATCCTTCCCCTGGGGAGCACGGTCTTCTCCCAGACTCTCACCCTTGTAACGAAGAAAAAAGGGGGAGAGCTGGACGTCCGGCAGCTCGACCCGGTCGCCTTCGTGCCGATGACCGGCGAGGCGCAGAAGAGGCGGTGATCCACCGAGTTCCGGATCCGTGATGCCTCCACGCCTTCACTTGCCCGGAACGCCTATAGTATCGGGTTTTCGGGAAATGAGCCGTTCGTCGGAGGACACTTGTCGTAAAAGGCATGTTCCGGCGCGGGCGGCGGTCAACTCCGGCATTCCGCGCGTTACGGCGTTCCGGCATCACAGATCCGGAGCCGTCATCCGCGCCGGCGAAGCTCCCGGCCGAGCAGGAGAGCCGCCAGGAAATAGGCCGTGGCACCAAGCAGGAGCACACCCCGGAAACCGACGGCCAGGGCGGCCATGACCGCCAGAAGGGGGGCCAGGACCGAAACGGCGCCGTTGACTGTCCAGGCCCAGGGGATCAGGCCCGGCGCCGTCCGGCCGAGGAGACGGAGGCCGGCCGGAAAGGGTATCCCCATGAACAGGCCGGGGAGTGATGCCAGGAGGCAGAAAAACGCGCCCCGGAGCGGCAGGGGCCAGGGCTGGGCGATAGCGATCAGCCACGGCAGGGAGATGGCGCAGAGCAGCACGAGAAGTGCAAGGACGAGCATCGTGGCCGGCCGCTCCAGCCGGGAGAAACGCTGGCCGAGCAGGCTCCCGCAGCCCGAACTGACCAGGAGCGCCGCGAGGACGACCGCCACCGCTACCGGCGGCTGTTCGAGGGGGAGGATCAACTTCTGGATCAGCGCCACCTCCACGAACATGTAGGCAAGTCCTAGCAGGGCGAAATAGGGGAGCAGGAGGGTCCCGCGGCTCCCCATTGTTTTTCCGTTTTTCTTTCCTGCCATAAGGGGGAGGAATACCAGCAGGAGGCTGATCACCAGCACCTGTACGAACACAACCGGCAGTAGATAGCCCTCCTCCAGGAAGAACTGCCATTTGCCCCCCATGGTCCGTTAGGTTTCACCGAGCTTGCCCGGCTTCAGGAAGAAGGAGAAGAAGGGCGCCTCGTCCCGCACCGGCCTGACGTCGAACAGGTAGGCCGACAGAAACCGGTCCCGCTCTTCGGGGGATAGGATGGAGTGAAAGGCTTTGAAGTAGTCCGTATCCCGCGTTCGCACGTAAAGGTTGCTCTCCGCCTCTGAAGCGCCGGGGAGCCACGCCAGATCGAAGCGGCGCTCCCGCCCGAATCTTCTTACGGCCGCGATCTCGCCCTGCGTGAGCGGGGTCCGCTTGGCAACGATGGTGATGGTCCCCCAGCTGCGGATTGCCGCCACATGTTTCCCCGCCTCCCGCACTCCCATTTCCTCCAGGGCCGTTGCCAGCGTGGCGAGAATTCTCAGCTCTGTCCGGGGCGGCGGGATGATGAAGAGGTTGACGCAGAGCAGCCCGTTGTCCGTAAGATGCCCCAGGTACTCCCGGAACGCCTCAACCGTG
>DATNCC010000222.1:0-9237 GCA_035571735.1 Dongiaceae bacterium
CACAGACCAAAAGCTGGAGGAGAAATTGGCCAGTGGTTGGAACTTGCATCAAATGTAGACTACTCCGCCAGAGCAATTATTAGATTTTTTATTGCTTATGCTGCAATAGTGGCTGCTAAGAAAGAGAGTAAGTGGCTTGAAAGTGGACTGCCATCTTTTTTGGAAGATACGGACGATGTTCTTGCTACAAAGTTGCTAATAAGGGATGTCACCGTGAAAATAAATCTAGGCGAAGAAATTTCTAATCAGCAAGTAGATGAGTTAGCCGATATTCGTGACCGTCTGGATGGCTTGGTGGATTTGAGTTGTCAGATGCGAGATATGATTAATGACGTGTTTGGGAAATCTTCTGGACAGCTGGGAGAAGGAGTGAATGATGAGCGCTGAAAAGAATGACAAAACTAAAGACAAACGCGATCCCGATTTTGTAAATGCCGAGGTGGCCTTCCAGCGGGCGGTGCGCCAGGTGCGTGAGCGAGCCGCGAAGTCGGGGCTTCCGATTGCGGTTCTCCGTGATGGGAAAATAGTAGAGGAAATTCCCAGGAAGAAATCTGCCAGCAAATGACCGATCTCTCCCTGATTCTGAAAGAGAACTCCCCATGATCATCGACTGAAACGACATCGACACCGTACTGTTGGATATGGACGGCACCATCCTCGATCGCCATTTTGACGACCACTTCTGGCTGGAGCATGTGCCGACTCGCTGGTCACAGCTCAATCATACGACGCTTGAACATGCAAAAGAGCACCTGTACGCCCTGTTCCGCAGCCAGGAGAACAGCCTCAACTGGACCGATCTCGATTACTGGTCGGATCGCCTCAAACTTGATATTCCGGTGCTCAAACAGGAAATCGAGCATCTGATCGCCGTTCATCCCTATGTGATCGAATTTCTGCTGTTCCTGAAACATGCCGGAAAAATGGTGTGGCTGGTCACCAATGCCCACTCGAAAACACTCGACCTGAAGATGAAAAACACCCGCATCGGCCCGTATTTTGACGGCATCATTTCCGCCCACCAGGTCGGCTTGCCGAAGGAAGACGCCGGTTTCTGGAAGAAATTGCAGGATTATATCAGCTACGAGCCGGAACGGACCATGCTGGGCGAAGACAGCGAGGCCAACCTGACGACGGCCCGGGGTTTTTCGATCCGCTATCTCATCTATATCAGCCGCTACAGTTCCAGGATTGAACCGCGCCGGTCGGAACGGTTTTCGACGATTGACTACTTCAACAGGCTCATCCCGGACAAGGGGAGCAGTTGCATTACGATCCCCTGATCAGGCAGAAAAAAAAACGGCGGCCGATGCATTCGTCAGTATCGGTCGCCAGCTTTTAGCTCTATTTGAATTATATTCCTTATGCTCTTTTCAGAAGAGTTCTAAACTTTTCAAGCTTGGAAGCACCCTCCTCGATCAACCTGATCAGGTCTTTACGGGCGCTGCCCGCCGCATCCTTTCCCTTTTCCAGCAGATCGTCGGTTTTTTCACCAAGCGTCTCGACCAGATCCGACACATTGGCGGCAAGATCGTCCACCACCTCATCGGCTTTGTTGCGGGCTTTTTTTGTATAACGAAGGATGTCTTTTCTGGTCCTGTCACCGGATTGAGGAGCAAACAGCAGAGCCAGACCGGCTCCGATGACTCCTCCGGCAAATATCAGCAAAGCCGCCGCAGCAATTTTTTTATCCTTGTCTTCCATAATTAACCTCCAATTGAATGTGATGGATAAATCATAACGCTTTTCGCCTGTTTGGCAAGTTCCTTACCACCTTATATTTTTGCAAAATCTGTGTTATATTTTTCGCAATGTGTTATCACAAAAATAAAAAGGACATGTGCATGAATCATAAAATCTATGACGTTCTGATAATCGGCGGAGGTCCGGCCGGGCTGTCAACCGCCTATCTATGTCACAAACAGGGACTTTCCTATCTGGTTCTTGAATCGGGGAAAGCCATTTTCCAGGGGATCGCAAACACCTATCCCGAGGGGAAACTGGTCTATGCCTCAAAACCCAAAGATGCTCCGGAACCTTTTATGGTTGCAGAACTCAGCCCACCTGAAAAGCCGGTAACGGTGGAAAGCTATCTGCAGTACGTTCAGCATTTTGTTCAGCATGAAAACCTGAATGTTCAAACGGAAGTGGATTTTGAAGACATCAAGGACGAGCGCGATGGTCTCACGGTAATTACATCCAAAGGCAGTTTCAAGGGAAAGAAGGTCGTGCTTTCCTTCGGCAGCAACATTCCCCGTGAACTCTCCGTGTATGGCGATGCCAAGATGGTCGCTAAAAACGTTGATGATGCCAGCAAGTATATCGGTATTAAAACCCTGGTGATCGGCGGCGGAAATACGGCAGCAGATGTGATTATCAATATCCTCAAGGCCAAGCGCGAGGCCGGCGACAACCAGCCGGTCTACTGGGCACACATGGCGGAAACGTTCGATGTCAACAAGGAAACTGCCCAGCGGCTCGGGGAAGAGATCCTTCTGGGAGGAAATATCAGGTTATTGCCCGGATCGATGCCTCGTATCGGCGAAGTCGATGATCAGGGGATTGACCGTCTGGTCATCCGTATCAACGAATTCAAACAGGCTGACGGCATCGATCTGTATCATGGCATGAGTTTTCCGATGCACAATGTCATCGCCTGCATCGGATCGGAGGGTCCGGTGCCGATCTTCGACAAGCTGAATATCCAGAGCATCGCCTGTACTGCAGGCGTCTGCAAGATCGCCAAGGAGGGCGAACGCCTGGTACTTCTTTCCTCAGAGTTCGAATCCACCCGAAAGGGCGTGTATGTCATCGGCGGAGCCATTTCCCCGTCCTACATGAAGATCAGCGAAGGATCGATTACAGAGGAAAGACATCCCAACCTCATCTATACCGCCATCAACGATGCATATCATGTGGTCGAGGCTATCCGGGCGAAGCTTGCCAAGTGATACCGACCCGGCATGCAGGGTTTTGCCGGGCTGGCGTGACCCGCTTTTTTTTATTCAGGGAGCCTTGATTTTCGTGTACTCTGCCCCTATATTCCGAATATGCAGTTCATTAAAAGATCGCAGGCATTATTAATTACCAAGGAGCCGCATCACATGAAGAAGCACGCCTTTAAGGTTTTAACATTGCTGGCCGCCATCATGCTTGTTTCCGTCACCGTCCTGGAATATGACGCCCATGCCAGAGCGGGCGGAGGAAGCCGTTCCATGGGAAGTGCCGGTTCACGAAGTTACTCACGCCCAGCCAGCCCGAGTCCGCAACCGGCACCTTCCCGCCAGCAGGCAGCGCCCTCCCCTCCTTTTCAACAACCCGCATCCGGCGGGTTCCTGAGAAGCATGGCCGGAGGCATGGTCGGCGGCATGCTTGGCGGGATGCTGTTCAGAAGCCTCGGTTTCGGCGGCATGGGAGGCGGCATGGGAGGCGGCATCGGCCTGTTTGAAATCCTGCTGCTGGCCGGGATCGGATACCTGATCTACCGCTTCATCAAGAAGAACAGGGAAGGAAGTTCCGGGTCCTCTTTTGAGCCCGAGCCTTACCGGGGGGGAACTGTGACCTCTATTTCCCCTGGTTATCAGAACGCCTTACCTGAAGCAGAGGACATTGAAACCGGCCTGGCCCACATTCGCCAGTTCGACCCGTCCTTTGACGAAAACCGCTATAACGATCTTGTCATGGATAACTTTTTCAAGATTCAGGGAGCCTGGATGAATCGCGATCTGACGCCGGTTCAGAACCTTCTGACTGACGAGATGCGGCGCATTTTCCAGGCGGATATCGACAAGCTGATCAGGGACAAACAGATTAACCGGCTCGAAAACATTGCCGTCCGGAAAGTCGAGATAGTTGAAGCATGGCAGGAATCGGGTCAGGATTACATCAACACCCTGATTTATGCGAACCTGCTCGATTATACGACGGATGAGACAGGTTCCGTGCTGTCCGGAAGCAAAAACGATCCGGTAAAGTTTGAGGAATACTGGACCTTTACCCGTCCGGTCGGCAACAACTTCTGGAAACTGACGAAAATTGACCAGAAATAGATGAATAGCGACCACCCCCCAACCCCCTCCTTGAAGAAAGGAGGGGGAGTTTTCAACTCCCCTCCATGAAACCCCTTAATCTTGCATCGATCAATTTATCCGGTCTCAGTCTGATCGAAGCCAGCGCCGGCACCGGCAAAACCTGGACGATCGCCGCACTCTACATTCTGCTGCTGCTTGAGAAGGAGCTGCGCCCCGAGCAGATTCTCGTGGTAACGTACACGAAGGCCGCCACTGCCGAACTGCGCGAACGGATCAGGCGCCGGATCGCAACAACTCTTGATCTGTACACCAGTGGCCGGGCTCCGGCCGATGACGATCTTGAGCGTCTTCTCATGACGTCTCGTCCCCAGAACGGTGAGCGGGCCAGGCGACTCCTGACCCGGGCGCTGTATTCATTCGATGATGCCGCGATCTTCACCATACATGGTTTTTGCCAGCGTGCCCTGCTGGAGAATACCTTTGAAAGCGGGTCTCTTTTCGGCAGTGACATGGTCAGCGATCAGAGCGAGATCGTCAAACAGGTCTGCGATGACTTCTGGAGATCAAGAATCCTGTCGCAGCCGGAAAATTTTATCGAGCATCTTGCCTCGGGAGGGTATACCCCGGAAAAACTTGTCAAACCGCTTGACGGCCTCTTTCAGAATCCCGATCTGATCATCATCCCCCATGTCGAAGAGGTAGAGACGCCTCCTCTGCTGATGGAGCGTGACCATCTCCTTGTTCAGATCCGCTCTCTCTGGAACAGTGAACGGAGCGGCATTATCGGGCAGATCGAGTCGGCCCGCCTGAACCAGCAGAGCTATAAACCCTCGCAGATCGAAGCCGCTGCCGGATCCTTCGACAGCTGGGCTGCTGGTGGAAACAGCTCTCTGCCAAGCGGTGACCTCGACTTCTTTTCGGCGCGGAAAATCACGTCAAAAACCACCAAAGCTTCGCCTTTTACCCCTGACCACCCTTTTTTCACCCTCTGTCAGCAGTTGTCCGCCGTACTGAATTCACTGGACCTGGCGTATCGGAATAAAATTTTTTCCTGCCAGCACGACTTCAAACGCTGGCTTGAAGAGGAATTGGGCCGGCGCAAAAGGCAGCTGAATCTGCGCGCGTTCGATGACATGCTGCTGGATCTTCATTATGCACTTGAAACCGAATCAGGAGCCGTTCTTGCCGGGAAACTGCGGCAACGTTTCAAGGCGGCCATGATCGATGAATTTCAGGATACGGACACCCTACAGTGGAACATATTCAGGAAAATAGGTGCCGAACCTGATTATCCCCTTTTTCTGATTGGCGACCCGAAGCAGGCCATCTACAGTTTTCGCGGGGCCGATGTCTTCGCCTACCTGAATGCCGGCACGAGCGTCACCGGCGAAAACAGGCATACCCTGGGAACCAACTTCCGCTCCGATGCGGCACTGGTGAAAGCCGTCTCTGCACTGTTCGCCGCGGTTCCGGACCCTTTCATGTGTGAGGAAATACCCTTCCATCCGGTCGGCGCCGGACGCTCTGAAAATGACCGGTTGTTAATAGGCGGCATACCGGATGAACAGCCGCTCAAGATCTGGGTCTATTCACGTGGTGATGAAACGAAACCTGAAGTGAAAACAGTGGCCATACGCGGCATCGTTCTGGCGGTTGCCGGAGAAATTTCCCGCCTGCTTGAACCGGAGCGGGTAACCATCGGGGGATCCGGACCGGCACGCCGGTTGAAGCCGGGCGACATTGCCGTGCTGGTAAAAACTCACAAGCAGGGCGAAAAGGTGCAGGAAGCGCTCTCGGCGCTCGGAATCCCGTCGGTACAGCAGGGCAGCACCACCATCTTTGAAACATCCGAAGCACTTGATCTGCTGCGTATTCTCCGGGCAGCGGCGCAGCCGCACAGTGAAGCGCTGGTTCGTGAAGCCCTGCTGACGTCAAGCATCGGGCTCTGCGCCAATGAGGTTTCCGGTTATGTGGAAAGCTCCGGTGAGCATCCCGACTGGGAAACGTGGCTGCTCCGGTTCCGGAGTCTGCACACGGCGGCTATGTCCGGCGGAGTGGTAGAACTTGTAGCGCGCCTGCTTGGAAGCTGCGGCGTCCGGAAGCGGGTATTGTCGCGCGTTGGTGGTGAGCGCTGCCTGACCAATATTCTTCACTGCTCGGAATTGCTGCACCAGGTCGAACGGGAACAGGGGAAAAGCCTGGACGGCCTGATTGCCTGGCTGGAGCGGAAAATAAGCGCACCGGGCGCGGACGATACGGCACTGCTCCGGCTTGAAACCGACGAGAACGCGGTCATGATATCGACTATTCATGCCAGCAAGGGTCTTCAGTACCCGGTTGTATTCGTACCCTTCCCATGGGATTCGCCGACCGGCAAAACCGACAGGGCGTTGTTCCACAATGACGATGGGGCTCTGGTGCTGGATCTTGCCGGGGAGAGCGGTAACCTGCAACGGGCCGCGGAAGAGCGGAAGGCCGAGTCGGCCAGGCTGCTGTATGTGGCGTTGACCCGGGCCGAGTTTCGCTGTTATGCCGTTTGGGGGTGCATCAATGGCGCGGCCGACTCGCCGCTTTTTCAACTGCTGCATGGCGGGTCAATGTCAGATAATGGAGCAAATTTTTCAGCTATCGGCGATTCTGCGATTCTTGACGACGTGCAGAAGCTGTCGGACCGTGGAGCCAACGGAATTTTCGCCGGGTTGATGCCTCTGGATGCTGCTGCCGGGTATCGCGCGGAAGAAGCAGCTGGCGGCGCGCCATATACCTGCCGAACCCTCGGTCGCCCCCCCCGTGATGACTGGCGTGTTGCCAGCTTCAGCGGCATGACTTCGGGAACCGGGCATACTTTTGAACCGCATGACCATGATACTGTACACGACACAATGGCTGGTGATACCGCAGCAGCTCATCCGGAGCAGGAGGCGACCTCCGGAGGATTGACTATTTTTGATTTTCCGCGAGGCGCAAAAGCCGGAACCTGCCTTCATGAAATTTTTGAACTTCTTGATTACTCTCAGCTGAACAGTGACTCGGTCACCGCTATTTGCCGCCCGGCACTGGCGGGTAACGGTTTCCATGAAAAGTGGCTGTCAGCCGTCGGGAGCATGGTTGCAGATGTCATCTCCGCCGGGATTATCCCGGATAACCCGGCTTTCAGCCTGTCTCGATTGAAAAAGGGAGAGTGGCAGTCGGAGATGGAGTTCTATCTTCCGGTCGGACAACTGTCGCCGGATAACATGCAGTCACTGTTTGAAGGTTTGCTGGATGGTGAGCGTTTCGGGGATTATTATCAGGTTCTGAGCCGGCTTTCGTTCCGGCAGAGTCGCGGCATGCTGCAAGGTTTCATCGATCTGGTTTTCACTCACGAGGGCCGTTTCTATATCATCGACTGGAAATCAAACCATCTGGGAATGAAGGCGTCCGACTACGATCAGGAGATGATGCACGAATCGATGTGCCGGAGTGCCTATATCCTGCAATATCACCTCTATACCCTGGCTCTGGACCGGCTGTTGAAGCTGCGGCTGCCCGGCTACAGCTATGACAGGAATTTCGGCGGGGTGATATATCTGTATCTGCGGGGTATTTCGGCAGGTTCCGAGATGAACGGGATCTACCATGGCCGGCCGGTGCCGGAATTTATCAGGCGTGCCGGTGAGATGCTTCTGAATTGACCGGTCCGGCTCCGAAGTCAGCCGGCTACCATTTCTGGCCGGTCTGTTCCCTGTATTTCCTGACAGCATTCCCGAACATGTCCCCGATCTCATTCTGTTCATTTCGTTGTATGTAGCCATAAAAATAGGCTGCAATAAAAATAAACAAAACCACCAGCAACGCTACCCGGATTGCCATCTTCAGCGATGAATCGGTATTATTTGCACTCTTTTCTTTTGAAGCAGGCAAATAGCGCTTCTGGCGAATTCGCAGCGATTCCAGGTGAGAGATATGGCTTACGATAGAATCCCGGTCCCGGTCATCAATAATCACGAAACTGAGCGCAACATTAAAATATTGCCTGCCGTCCTTGAAGCTGAAGTTGTTATTGATAAATACGACCCGCGTGATACTTTCCATTATACGTGGAGGGATGGCGGGTATGAACATCTCTATGACAACATATTCACCCACCTTGAAAACTTCCGTAGTGACAAACTTGAAACCGCCGGCACTAAGGTTTATTGCCGTTGCGTTAACATCAATCCAAGTTTCATCTATCGGGTCGAACTCTTCAACATCCCTTGACTTTTCCCGGTCTTCGGCATTCAATTCCCCGGCGACAGCTTTCAGTACCTTCTCCCGCTGCCGCCCGTTGAAAACCTCTCTACGCTCAGCCTCGTCAACAAGTCTGAGCTGTTTTCTCCTGCGCCACGATCCAATCAGAACATCCAGGTTCTGTTCTTCCGTAAACTGATATCTGAACGGGAGAAACGCCTCAATCCGGAAAAATTCCCGCAGTTCGCTGCTGCTCACATCGCCGGTAAGATAGACCTGAATTAAGCCCGCGCCCACATATCCGACAAAAGAACCGTCACAGCGCAGTCCCGTTTTATCTTTGACAAGACGGAGATCAAGCTTGGTTCCGGCAATCAGATGCACCTCGGCAGGAAGTTCATCACGCGACAACCGGAGAGTGAGCAAATTCCCATCAAGCTCCTCGACTATTGCCCAATCACGAAACAACTCGTTATTATCCATCGGGATACAGACGGTGATCTTCAACCCGGGAGTAAAGTATGTAGCGTACTGTTCTACATCACTCATGGATTAATATCATTCCTTCAGCGACCGGTTGATGGCATCAAGCAGTTCATCAATAGAGACCTTGTGAACGCCCGCGCCATGCCCCAATGTTTCGAGATCGGCAATCTGGCATTCGTAACAGTCAAGGTTATACCGTTTAAAAACTGACAAGGTCTCGGGGTGCTGTGCGATAATGTCGGCAATTATCATATCTTTGGTAATCATGATGCACCTCGTGTTTGAAAAAAAATGGGGCGCCTTACAGCACCCCGTCGTTTATATGGTGACTACGATAAACCGTATTTTTGCCGTAATGCGGTTTTCACTTCGGGTGGGACAAATTTGTCAATATTGCCGTTAAGCGAACATACCTCCTTGACGATCGAGGAGGATAGATAGCCGTACTGCAGTGATGTCATCATGAACAGCGTTTCAATCTCCCGGCCGATGCTGCTGTTCATCTGGG
>DATNCC010000223.1:0-10342 GCA_035571735.1 Dongiaceae bacterium
CCTGCTGATGGGGCGCGAACTGCAGCGAGAATGGGGTCAATCGCCCCAGTGCGTCCTGACGATGCCGCTTCTTGAGGGGCTGGACGGCGTCAACAAGATGTCCAAGTCGCTCGGCAACTATATCGGCATCAACGAGCCGGCCGACGAGATCTTCGGCAAGGTCATGTCGATTTCGGACGACCTGATGCTCCGTTACTACGAACTCCTGTCCGATATGACGCTGGCGGAAATTGAAACGCTGAAGTGCAATCTCAAGGATCATTCGCTTCACCCCATGGCCGCCAAGAAGCGGCTGGGGCGCGAGATCGTCTCCCGTTTCCACGGTGTCGGTGCCGGGGAGATTGCCGAGGAAAACTTCGTCAAGCGCTTCAAGGAGAACGAGATTCCGGAGGAGATGCCGCAGGTGACCTTCACGATGACCGACGGCGTCGTCCTGCTGGCCAGGGCCATGACCGAGGCCGGCCTGACCAAGTCCAACGGCGAGGGACGCCGTGCGATCGATCAGGGAGGTGTCAAGCTGAACGGCGAGAAGGTCAGCGATACAAACCTGGAGCTGACCGGCACAGGCGAGTACATCGTACAGATCGGCAAGCGCCGCTTTGCGAGGATTGTGGTTTCGTAGGCCAAGATTTATAAAGCTGAAATAAAAGCGGGACAGGTGCTTTGCCTGTCCCGTTCTCGTGAACGAAGTTACCTCATTCAATCCTGGTCATCTTGTTGACGACCTTCTCTTCAATCATCCCTTCGAGTGCCTTGACATAGTTCCTGTAATGTTCCGTACTGATGTGTTTTTCAATGGCTGCTGCATTCTCCCAGGTTTCGTAGAAAAGAAACAGTGCGGGATCCAGGTTGTCCTGGTGGAGATTGTACTCGATGCATCCGTCCTCTTTCCGTGTCGGGAGGATGAGTTTGAGCAGTTCAGATTTAACAGCATCAACGGAATCCTGTTTTGCCACGATCCTGGCGACGACGGTTATTTTTGACACGGCATGCCTCTTTTCCGGAGATTGTGTGATCATACCTGAATAGACTGAAGAAGTGTCCGCATGTTGTCGGGGATCGCAGTTGGTCTGCGGGTCTCGCGGCTGACATAGACGTGGACGAAGTGCCCCTGTGCTGCGACCTCCTCCTCGTCTTCCCTGAAGACGCCGACCTCATAGCGAATACTCGAATTACCAAGTTTTGCCACACGTATGCCAATGGTAATCCGATCCGGAAATGCGACCGGAGCAAAATAATTGCATTGAGTCTCGATGACCAGGCCGATTACCGGACTCTGTTCGATGTCAAGCGCCCCATTCGCAATTAGGAACTGGTTCACCGCCGTATCGAACCAGCTGTAGTAGATGACATTGTTGACGTGGCCGTAGGTATCGTTGTCCATCCAGCGGGTTGTTATCTCGCAAAAATGCCTGTAATTACCCCGTGTTTCTGCTTGCGCCTTCATGACTATCCCTCCATCCTTAATCTTTCACGTCAAACCCCTCCAAGCCTCCCCCCTGACAAGGGGGCACTGAGGGGGGTTGGTTTTAGGTGTTGCAAGGTACTAATAAACAACCTGATAGATGCTTTTTGCATCTTCAAGGGTAATCCTGCGTGGATTGTTTGCCAGGAGCCGGGTTACCTTCATGACCCCTTCCGCCATGCGGGGAATTGCGTCCTGTGGGACATGCAGCTCCTGGAGTGTTCTGGGCAGTTGCAGATCAACAATCAGCCCCTCGAGAAAGCGTATTCCCGCCTCTGCAAGCACCTTGCTGTCCGTGGATAAAACATCCGGGCACAACAATCTGCCCAGCGCGGCAAATTTCTTCAAATTGGCGATCATGTTGAAACGCAATACGGCACAGAGCATTACAGTATTTGCCACACCATGCGCAACATGGAATTCTCCGCCCAGGGGATAGGCGAAGGCGTGCACCGCAGTCACTCCGGCATTGGCAAAGGCCTGCCCCGCCAGAAGGCTGCCTTCCAGCATATTCATCCGGGCCTCCAGATTGTTGCCGTTGGCCCAGGCGCTGCGGATATTGGCAGCAACCAGCTCGATTGCCCTCACGGCAAGGTAATCGGTCATGGGGGTTGCATTCACGGAGGTGTAAGCCTCGACAGCATGAATCAACGCATCCATGCCGCTGGCAGCCGTCGCACCCGGCGGCAGGGATACCGTCAATTCCGGGTCGAGGATGGCCGTCTCCGGAAACAGAAAATCGGACACAACCCCCTTTTTCAGGTTTTCTGCCTGGTCGGTCAGAATGACAATCGGGGTTACCTCGCTCCCGGTGCCTGCCGAGGTGGGGATCAGGATTTTCGGGATCCCCCGTGTTTCCACCAGGTTGACCCCGATCATCTGGGCAAGTGACTTATCATTGGTTAACAGGACCGAGATAACCTTGGCAACGTCCATGGCCGAACCGCCCCCAAGGCCGATTATCAGGTCGCAGCCAGCTTCACGCGCAAGCTTGAGGCATTCATCGATCGTTTCCAGTGGTGGTTCCGGGGGCACCTTGCCGAACACGGCTACCGATTCAACTTTTCCTTCCAGAATCTGCAAAACCTGATCGCAGATGCCGGCCTTGACGATCCCCTCATCGGTAAAGATAAAAACCCTCTTCCCGCCGAGCAGCCTGATTTCCTCCGGGAGAGTCGTTACGGACTTTATCCCGGTGATGATTTTTCCGGTGGTCTTGAAATAATGTATCGAGGTATTCATGGGTTTCTCCTTATGTATGTCAAACAGCCAGGTACTTCTTTTTTACGTCGTCATCGTGCCGGAATGTTTCCGCATCGGCTTCATAGACGATATGCCCCTTGTCAATGATCACAACCCGGTCGGCAACCGCCATGCAAAACTTGATATTTTGCTCGGACAACAGAATCGTTGTTCCCAGTTCCTTGATCTTCAGCACCAGATCTTTCAGAACCTTTACCATCACCGGGCTCAACCCTTCTGTCGGTTCGTCAAGCAGCAGTATCTCCGGATTTCCCATCAGGGTCCGGGCGATGGTAAGCATCTGCTGTTCACCTCCTGACATGGTTCCAGCCGGTTTGTCCTGATAATCGAGCAGGATCGGGAAATAGGTGTATATCTGCTCAAGGTTCCAGTATCCATGGCGCCCGCTGGAGGTGCCAAGCATGAGATTGTCTTTGACCGAAAGATCACCGAAGATCCGTCGGTCCTCCGGGACAAGACCAATGCCGAGACGCGCGGCATGATATGGTTTCAATCCGTTGATCTCCTTGCCATTGAAAATTACTTTGCCTTCTTTCGGCGGGACCAGCATCACAATGCTCTTGAAGGTAGTGGTCTTTCCGGCCCCGTTTCTTCCCATGAGGCAGAAGGTCTCGCCTTTCTTCACGGAAAAGTCGACACCGAAAAGAATATGGCTCTTTCCATAATAACTATGGATATTTTGCACGAGCAGTGTTTCATTCATAATCACAGCACCTCATGGCCAAGATAGGCATCGATAACAGCCGGATTCTTCTGGATCTCCTCGGCATTTCCTTCGGCGATCAATTCACCCTGAACCAGCACCCGGATGATATCGGCAATCCCGAACACCATGTCCATGTCATGCTCGACAAAGACCGTGGTCAGTTTGAACTCTTCATGAATCGCCCGGATCAGGTGGGTCATCTTGACACGTTCATCAGGTGACATGCCGGCGGTCGGTTCGTCGAGCAGAAGCAGTTTCGGCTTCATGGTCAGGGCGATGGCGATATCCAGGACCTTCTGGTCCCCATGAGAGAGCTCAAAAGCCTTTAACCCCTCTTTGCCGCTGAGACCAAGTCTGTCCAGAATGAAGCGGCAGTGCTCCTCTACATCGCTGTACATCTTCCGGTTTGCAAAGATGTTCCAGTTTTTCCCATGGTATGCCAGGGCGGCAAGGTAGAGATTGTCGTAGACAGTTTCATCAATAAAAAGGCTGGCAATCTGAAAAGCCCGGACTATGCCCATTTTGACGAGACTCTCCGGCTCCGATCCGGTTATCTCGATGCCGTTGAAAAATATGCTGCCGTTGTCCGGCATAATATATCCGGTAATCTGGTTGAACAGGGTGGTTTTCCCTGCACCGTTTGGCCCGATGATGGCGGTGAGTTCGCCCGGTTCGATCCCCATTGAGATATTTCTGGAGACATGCAGGCCGCCAAAATGCTTATTCACATTTCTGAGTTCAAGGGTTGTCAAGCCGGCCTCCTTTTTTCGCGAATAGTACCGCGAAGTGCCGTGAAATGCCGACAATACCCTTCGGAAACAGCAGCACAACGGTTATCATGATGGCCCCGATCACAAAGGACCAATACTGGGTGGAACGCCCGATCACATCTTCCAGCAGGATAAAGACAGCCACGCCGATGAGAGGCCCGAAAAAGCTCCTCATTCCCCCCAGAATCGTCATCAGGATTATACTGCCTGACATGGTCCAGACGAACATGTCAGGATGGATGCTTTTGTCTATTCCGGCATACAGGCCGCCGGCAATGGCCGTGAAGCAGGAAGAAATCATGTAGGCCAGCAGTTTGTGGCGGAACACGTTCATGCCGATAAAGCTTATCCGGGTCGGATTCTGCCTGATTCCCTTCAGAACTGCGCCAAAAGGTGACCGGTCAAGACGCCAGAGGAGATAGATACAGAGGGTCGCAATGATGAAGGAGAAGATGTAGTAGTTGAGTCCTCCGGCCAGCAGGTCAGGTTTGGGAATTGCCTGAATACCGTCGTCTCCACCGGTAAAATCGGACCACTTGACGGAGACTCCCCAGACAAGCTGGGCAAACGCCAGAGTAAGCATGGTAAAATAGACGTCCGACAGGCGCAGGCTCAATGTCCCCAACACTACGGACAGTCCAATCGCCGCTACGGGTGCAATCAGCAGTGCCCAGAGAAAAAAATCGCCGCCCAAACTCTTTGCCATCATGCCGGTGATATAGGCACCCAGCCCGTAGAATATTGCCTGCCCGAACGACAGCAGGCCGGTTGTGCCGAACAGGACATTGAACGAAAGGGCAAACAGGCCGAGAATGATAATCTGCGACGCAATGTGGATGGTGTGATCTCCGCCGACGAAGATCATGCTGCCGAAAATCAGAAAATAGGCCAGCCATGGGGTCATGGTAGTAAATTTGTCGTTCATATCTTCTTCCTCCCTTTTTCACGGGAGAACAGCCCTTTCGGTTTAAAGATCAGCACTACGATCATTACCGCAAAACTGAGCAGGGAGGCCCATTGGGGCATCCAGAGGATACCAAATGCATTGACTTCACCGATAAGCAGCGCCGCAAACAGTGCCCCCCAGAAGTTTCCCAGCCCACCGATGACCACTACGATCAGCGAGTCGATAATGACTTCTACCCCGGTACCGGGCGCAACCGTTCGGAGCGGGGCGGCCATGGCTCCCGCCAGACCGCCCATTGCTGTTGCCACCCCGAACACCAGGCTCATGACCAGTGAAACATTTACTCCCAGCATTCCGACCATCTGCGTGTCCGTGGATGCCGCCTGAATTATCTTGCCTGTCCTGGTGCGGCTGAGTACATACCAGGCACTTACGACAATCACAAGTCCGAGCAGGATGATGAACACGTTGTAGGTTGGAATGGTGACGGCGCCGAAATCCATTGACCCTGCCAGTGATTCCGGTTTCGAAATCGTTTTGTAGGCCGGTCCCCAGATAAACTTCACCGCATCGTCGAGAATCAGGATAAAGGCGTAGGTCAGCAGGATCTGGAATGCACCCTCTTCTTCACGTCCTGCGATCCTTCTGATGAAGCAGACCTCAAGCAACATCCCGACCAGACCTGCCCCGATAGCCGCAGCAACCGCACCTATCCAGAAATTGTCGAACAGGGCTATCGCCTGATAACTGAAGTACGCGCCGATCATATAAAACGAGCCATGGGCAAAGTTGAAAACCTTGGCTACACCGAAAATCAGTGTCAAGCCGCTCGCCACCAGAAACAGGAGCATTGCTACGGACAGACCGCCGAAAAACTGGGAAATAAATATTTCAAAACTCATGCAGATGCTCCGCTACTTCTTTTTAGACTTGGTCAGGATGTCGATATACTCCTGCGTGGGCATGATTTTATCAGCAGGATAGACCTTGAATTTTCCAAGCATATATTTGGCGGGCGGAAATTTGTCATTCTTCACCGTAACGCCGATTGCCTGGGCCTGCACCATCTGATGGGTCTTGGGGTCGATGTATGACGTGAAGCCGGCCGGATCTTCAGGCAGTTTCAATTTCATACCTTCCATTGCCTTTATAAGTGCTTCGGTATCATCGGCATTGCCTACTTTTCTGATAGCCTCGGCGATCACCAGAATACCGGCATAGGCGCCTTCAGCAGCATAGGAGGGGTATCTGCCGGTCGCTTTCTTGAACTTTGCAACGAAATCCTTGTTTTCTTTTGTGTCGGGCCAGTTGTTGTGGTGTCTGGCAGACATGATCAAACCTTCCGGGCATTCCGCGCCGAGGGTGGAAAATACTTCGTAATTGCCGCCGCCATCCGGATGGAAATACTTCATCTTGTCAAACAGTCCATAGGCTTTGGCCTGCTTGATAAATGCGACCGTATCCCCGCCCCAGAAACCGGCAACCAGTACATCAGGCTTCGCCTTGATTATCGCGGTGATGTATGAGGTGTAGTCCGGCTCATAAAGTTTCGGCCAGAACTCACCGACCATTTCATACTGCACTCCAAGTTTGCCGAGGGAGTACTTGAGCTCCGCTATCTGGTCCTTGCCATAGGCATAGTCTGGGCCGATATAGGCAATCTTCTTCGCACCCTTCATCTCGTCACGCATATACATGGCGCCAGCCGCCATCGACTGGAAGGTGTTGTTGCTCACCCGGAAATAGTATTTCTGGAAGGCATTAGCGGTCAGGTCGGTTGCTGCATGGTCGGTACCGACAAAGATGGTCTTGTATTCCTTGCTGACTTCGGTCACGGCAAGAGCCGCGCCGGACGAAACAACCCCATACAGAAACTTCACCTTGTCTTCCGTGATGTAGCGCTTGGCGAGCGTCACGGCCAAGGCAGGTTTGCTCTGATCATCAGTAACGATCGCCTCCAGCTTTTTCCCGCCCGGCAACCCCTTGGCATTCACCTCTGCCAGGGCAATTTTGATCGCGGCCTCGGAATCCTGGCCATACAACCCGCCCCTGCCCGACATCGGATAGAGTGCACCGATCTTGATTGTCTCGGCTGAAAAACTGACCGCGGATGTAAAGCAGACCAACAGTGCTGATAAAATTGATGCGGTTTTACGTTTCATCTTGAACCTCCCTTTGTGATTTTGCCGACTCGGATGTTGCCGGTTGGTTGCTTGTCATTCCGGTTTTTAAGCTGGTTCAGATACCTCCCATGCACAGATATTTAATTTCTATGAATTCCTCGATACCGTGTTTTGAGCCTTCACGACCGATGCCCGATTCCTTCATGCCTCCAAATGGAGCCACTTCCGTGGATACCAGGCCGGTGTTTATGCCAACCATTCCGTATTCCAGCGCCTCGGCCACCCGCCAGACCCGACTGATATCACGGGTGTAGAAATAGGATGCCAGACCGAACTCGGTATCGTTGGCCATTTGGATGGCTTCGGCATCGGTGACAAACCTGAAGATGGGTGCCACGGGGCCAAAGGTCTCTTCTTTGGCCACCAGCATTTGAGGAGTGACGTCGCAGAGGATGGTAGGCTGAAAGAAGGATCCACCCAGCTCATGTCGCTTGCCGCCCAGAACGATTCGCGCCCCTTTAGCCACTGCATCCGCAATATGCTCTTCCACCTTCTGCACAGCGGCCATGTCGATCAGCGGCCCCTGCTGAAAGTCGCCGAGCAGGCCATTGCCCACCTTCATGCGACTCACGGCTGCTGACAGCTTTTCAGTGAAGGCATCATAAATCCCATCCTGAACAATCAGGCGATTGGTGCAGACACAGGTCTGACCTGTGTTGCGGTACTTGGAGGCGATAGCGCCTTCCACGGCGGCATCCAGGTCGGCATCGTCGAAGACTATGAACGGTGCATTGCCGCCAAGTTCCAGCGAAACCTTCTTCACCGTAGCCGCACATTGGACCATCAGCTGTTTGCCGATCTCGGTCGACCCGGTGAAGGTCAGTTTCCGCACGATCGGATTGGCTGTCATTTCGTTGCCGATGGCCGTGGCCGAGCCGGTGATGACGCTGAATACGCCGGCCGGGATTCCGGCCCGCTCGCCAAGTTCGGCCAGGGCCAGTGCCGAGAAGGGGGTGGCGGTGGCGGGCTTGACCACCATGGTGCAGCCGGCCGCCAGGGCTGGTCCGGCCTTGCGGGTGATCATGGCGGCCGGAAAGTTCCAGGGAGTGATGGCGGCGCAGACGCCGATCGGCTCCTTGATCACCACGATTCGCTTGTCAGCAGTATGGCCGGGGATGGTGTCACCGTAGATCCGTTTGCCCTCTTCGGCAAACCATTCGATGAACGAGGCGGCATAGGAGATCTCGCCTTTAGACTCAGCCAGCGGCTTGCCCTGCTCGGCGGTCATGATGACAGCCAGGTCTTCCTGGTTGGCCATCATCAGCTCGAACCAGCGTTTCAGGATGGTGGATCGTTCCTTGGCCGTCCTGGCGCGCCAGGCGGGCAGGGCGCTGTTGGCGGCCTCGATGGCACGGCGGGTCTCATCGGCGCCCATGCGGGGAATCGTACCCAGTTTGGCGCCGGTGGCCGGGTTGGTCACATCGATGACGGCGCCGCTGTCGGCGTCGAGCCATTGACCGTTGATGTAGCAGTGTTGCTTCAACAGGGTGGGATCTTTTAGCATTAGCATTGTGCAGGCACCTCCAGTATGGGAATTAAACAGAACGGCTGTTTGAAATGTAATAGCACTGAGCATGCCAATTGTCGAAATTAATATGAGTTGGAAGTGATCGCTGATGGGAGGTGTAAGGGACGAGCGGGTTGTCTATAGGTTAAATCATGTATAACACGTTGTTTATTAGTGAGTTATGCTGCAAGGTGGTTTTGGTGGTCATCAGCGTTCAGAGACTGACATCGTATGCAAGATCTACAAACGTAATTATAATATTGAATTGGTTTGTCGGATTTGATGCGCTAATGCATCAAGGGGGGTGGCCATCATGGAGCTCTTTCCCGGGATCAATTCAGGCCATGTTTTTCGAGCTTGCGTGCAACGGTGGATTGATTGATACCGAGTGCAGCGGCCATGCGTCTCTGATTTCCATGCAGCTTCAGGGCCTGGGCCAGCATTTTTTGTTCAAGGGCATCCATTGCCTGCTGAAGGGTCATGTTGCTTACCAAGTCGGATGTTTCGGCTGTCGCCTCTTTGGTGTGGGGAGCAATGTCGTTCGGAAGGTCCTTGAGATCGATCAATTCCGTTTCGCACATGACTACCAGCCGTTCGCAGATGTTCATCAATTCACGTACATTACCGGGATATGCATATGACAGCAAGGCATCCGAGGCTGCGCGCGTCAGTCGCTTGCTGATGCCGTTCTTCGTGCCGAAGTGCTCGATATAATGCTGGATAAGCGGCAGGATGCAATCCCTGCGCTCCCTTACAGCGGGTACATTGATCGGAACGACCTTCAGGCGGTAATAGAGATCGAGTCTGAACGTTCCCTGCTCGATCATCTCTTCCAGGTCCCTGTGTGTTGCTGCCAGCAAGCGAACATCGACCCTGCGGTTTATGGTGCCACCCAGTCGTGTAATGCGGCCATCCTCCAGAAAGCGAAGCAGCTTGACCTGTGATGGAGGTGGCAGTTCCGCGATCTCGTCCAGAAAAAGCGTGCCGCTGTCTGCCAGCTCCAGATAGCCCGGTTTGCCGCCTGTCCTGGCGCCGGTAAACGCCCCTTTCTCATATCCGAACAGCTCGGATTCTATCAGTGAATCGGGAATGGCGCCGCAATTTATCCTGATAAGCGGCCTTTCGGATCGATGTGAATTCTTGTGGATTATGTCGGCGATGAGTCCTTTGCCAACACCCGATTCCCCCAGAAGCAGCACCGAAGAATCAACGGAGCTCACCTTGATCGCCTGTCTCAGGGCCTTCAGCATGCAGGGGCTCTTGGCGATTACCCGCCTGGATTCCAACTCCATATGCTGCAGCTCCAGCATGTGATTGCGCAGTTGGTCCTTCATGGCCTCCTGTTCCTCAAGCTCCCTTTGCATGGTCTCGAACTCGGTAATATCCCGAACGCTTGACACGACCCTGATGAGTCTCCCGTCCGGATCAAAAACCGGAGTCCCTGTTATGACCAGCTTTCGCCCCTTTCTGTGCTGCAGAATGCTTACAACGCCTCTGGCCTTGATAACCTCAAGTGTGGCTGACTTGTCAATAAAGCCCTC
>DATNCC010000224.1:0-2657 GCA_035571735.1 Dongiaceae bacterium
CCCTTCGCGGACCAACCCGGCAGGGAGAGCGAGCGATTCCTGTACATTTTTCAGCAGATCGCCCTCAATACCGGTAATTTCGATCTTCAGCGTTTCAGCGGCATGGATAGGCAGGGCAAACAAAAGACAGAGCACCAGACAAGCAAGCGCCGTACAGATTGCTCCGCGACGAGGTTCGGTACGGATTTTTGAATGTATTGATGCGGGATCGGACATCATGGCGGAGTTTAGAAAGACATGACTGGCTTCATGCTTGATCCTGTGACGTTCCGGCGCCAGTTACATCCCGCCAGACAGTGGTAAGGATCGCGAAAACAACAGGCCCGAGAATGAGGCCGAGAATCCCCAGCGTAAAAACGCCGCCAATCGCTCCGAGCACAATCGCCAGGACAGGGATATTGCTCTTTGCACCGATGGCAAGCGGACGAATCGCATTATCGGCAAGACCCACGAAAATAATGCACCATAGAGCCAGGAGTCCTGCCTTGAGATAGTCGCCGTTCAATGCAAGAAGGGCTGCAAGTGGCACCCAGATGATGCCGGTACCGACAACCGGCACAAGCGCTGCCAATGCTGTCAGCGCACCGCATAGAACAGGCGCCGGGACTCCGGCGATAAAATATCCGAGTCCGGCGGTTACGCCCTGCACAAGACAGGTGAAGATTGTTCCGACGGTCACGGCTGTGGTAGTTTCGCAAATCTCGGCAAAATATCGGCGTGCTACATCCTGATTTGTAACGAACCGGTCGACAGTAGCGGACACTACCCGTTCGCCGTCACGGTAGATGAAAAAGAGTATGAAAAGCGCCACCGACAGGGTAAAGAGAAGTTCCCCTAGAGTTCTCGCAGTATTTGCCGTCAAATCAAAGAGATATCCGGAAGCGCCTTCGGCCAGCTTTGCACCTAGCCCGGGAAGATCCAGACCGAACCGTTCCCCCTTGGAGATAAGCTCTTTTGCAAACGGAAAGTGGCTGAGAGTTCCTGCCCAGGTCGTTGTAAAAGCCTCAACCAGCCGCGCAACCTCCGTATACCAGTCGGCAGCGTTCATACCGACCATGACGATCAGCGCTGCAACCGGCAGCATGAAGCAAACGGTTATGACAAATACCATCAGCCCGGCAGAGCGGTTAGGATGGTCAGGGAACTTTCTGGCCAGTCGATCGTGATGAGGAAGAGTCGCTATGCCGATGATCAGCGCCCAAGCCAGAGGCTTGACGATTGGATCCGCCAGCCGGGCAAACAGCCAGACAGCTGCGACTGTGGCAAGGGCAGCCATGATGCTCAGGTAGATCTTCTTGTCCATTGATGAGACCTTTCTAACAGGAGGTGGATGTCAAGACAATCAGCACAATACATTATAGTGTAAAATCTGTGTTCTGCTCGCTTACTCGTCAAATCTTTGTAATAGCGTCACGCAACATTGTCCTGATCTCACCCATTACGTGTTCAGAACCTGTTATGAGCTCTTCCCATTCATCACCACTTGCATTCGATATACCCTGCAATTTTACTGCAGCCTCGTCCCGCTTGAGCTGCAAAGCCGCGATTGCATTGGCATATTCGAACTTCTTCTCAGGCGTTGCACCATTTGACTTGTTTTCAAGCAGGTCGATTTGAGCTTCCCATTCCACCATCTGTGTAGAGAGACTTTCAACGAATTCCGTGCGCTTGTCCATGAAGGAAACCTCCTGTTTATTCCGGATCTTTGAGATCAGACTAATAACGGCCACAGGCCATTCCAAGTAACAGCTCAAAGCTGTTGAAAACACTGCAGTGCTCATGTTTCAGTATGGCAACTAACGTGCCAGTGAAGACCACGGGATACTGAGCACGTAACAGGCTTATTTTATTGGCTAATATAGAATGAAAGCGTCTGAAGAAAAGGCAACCCGCCAACTAAATCCGTTATGGTTCGCATATCTGCCATATATGAAGGGCATTGACATGATCTTGTGCGTTGCAAATTGACGCAAGATTCTGCCCTTTTTTAAGCTGTCATATGCGACAGCTATGTTAAACATGTCAGATTTCAGTGACGGCTTTCCTGTGACTCTCCCCCCTCCCCCCTCTCCTTGTTCTCTGTATAATCAGCCAGTTGCGCTTCATTCATCCAAAGCGGACCTTCCGGCACCCTAGTTGCTATCTCTATCTATAGAAGAAGCTGGTTAAAAGCATGCTTTCGAAAAGATGACCGGCAATAATCAGGTAACGACATGACACAAAATAATGAACTCACTGGTTCACCGCCCAGACAAAACCGTCCCCGCGTAATTCGCATCGAGCCGTCACCCGGCACTCTCATCGCGTTGTTGCTCCTCTTCGCCGGCCTATGGGTGCTGCCCCGCCTTATGCCTGTTGTATTGGTACTAGTGGCGGCACTCACTATCGTCGGCACCATAAGTCCCGCAGTCAGGTGGTTTGAAGAGCGTCACATACGCCGGGGCATGGGCATCGCTGTAGCTTTCTCCCTGCTTATGGTGGTAGCCGTTCTCATCAGCACTCTGACGATTCCGGCGCTCATGGCGCAGGCGACAACCCTTCTGGACCTGGAACCGGCCCTGCGGGCAAGCCTGGCGAAATGGATGGCCGGCTCCCACCTGACCAGCCCCCTGGCGGGGCTGCTTCGCAAAGTGCAGTCAGGCGATCTTGTTAGAATG
>DATNCC010000225.1:0-7951 GCA_035571735.1 Dongiaceae bacterium
CAGCACCACCGGTTCAAAACTGAAGCACTTCTTCGAGCAGGTCCGCGCACAAGCCTGGCAGCCGATACAGTTGCCGGGGTTGCCCACCTTCATGTACATCTTGGCGGAATCTTCGCCGTCCAGCTCTTCAAACTCCAGCACATCGTGGGCACAGACCTTGTAGCAGCGTCCGCAGCCGATGCAGGTCTCCTCGTCGATGCTCTTCACAAACTGGGGTGTCCATTCATGTTTGTCGCGTGTCAATCCGGTAATGTAGGCCATCTTATTCTCCTTTTACTGTGTAATATTTCTGTTTTGTCACATTTCGTTCAAAGCAGAATCATTCGTCCAGAAATGATGTTGATGCACCCTTGTTCATGGCTTTGCGCAGCCAGGGTGGCGGATTGCCGCGCAGAACCTCTTGAAACCGCGCCACGGTCTCTTTCAGATTGACCTCGCTGTTGGTCTTCATGGGATGAATCTTCAGCGCAACAAGTTTGGCCGCGGCGGGACCACCGATCTGCATGGTGTAGACGATGGCACAGTCGGAAAGTATCTTTGCCCGGGCGGCAATGCGATCTTCCTCGTCGCCGCCATGTTCACCCACGGTGAGCGTTTCCAGAAAAAAGGCCTCGTCCGGCCCGACTTCCCAGACGTGGAAATTCTGGCACTGGCCGAAGTGCTGGTCGATGATTTCGCCGGTTGATGTGGTAAATGCGATTTTCATACATACCTCCTGTTCTGACTGATTACCGCTCCCGGCAAATAAAAACGGCGCCACCCCCCGATCGGGGAATGGCGCCATTGCCGGAGTTAAATCGTAATTACCTGCACTCTAGCACAGGACGTGCCAACTGCTATCAGATTGAAATAGTTGAATTTTAGTCCCTGCGGGGTTTACCTTGCCGGACACAGGGCGGTGACAAGTGCCTATTTTTTCACCACCAGATCCGTCTGCTGCACAATGCCATCACCTGAGGCGGTAGCCGACCCCCGGCTCGGTGATGATATGCCGCGGTCGGGAAGGGTCGCTTTCCAGCTTGCGCCGCAGATTGCTGATGTTGACACGCAGAACGTGAGGTTGCTCCAGATAGGCGATACCCCAGACCTGTTTCAGAATCTGGCGATGGGTCAGTACCTTGCCGGCGTGGGATACCATCAGGCGCAGGATTTCGTATTCGGTCGGTGTCAGCGACAGATCCTCGCCATTGACCGTCACCAGCCTGCTGACCAAATCCACCTGCAGATCGTTGCTGATGAACAGCGGCTCCGGGATCTCCTGCAGCGAACGGCGCAGCGCGGCCCTGATGCGGGCCAGCAGTTCGCCGACTCCGAACGGTTTGGTGAGATAGTCGTCGGCCCCCGCGTCCAGCGCGCCCACCTTGTCGTTCTCGCGGTCACGTACCGAGAGCACGATGATCGGCACCTGGGACCATTCGCGAATCCGCCCGATCACCTCTATGCCGTCCAGATCCGGCAGCCCCAGGTCGAGCAGGATTACGTCCGGGCGAAACGCGGCGGCAGCCGCCAGTCCGGCATGGCCGTTTTCCGCCTCGTGCAGCAGAAATTCCTCGCCTGACAATACGGTATGCAGAAAGCGCCTGATCGCCAACTCATCGTCTATGACCAGAATGCGGGGGAGGTTTTCCGTAGTTCGTTCAGCTGTCATAATATTATTTCCCAAAGCCGAGCAATCTGGAACCACAACCATCTTGTTTCACGCAACGACGCGACGACGCAACGCTTTAAAACCTTAAATCAAAGATTTGTTTAAAGATTTTCGTTGCGTCGTTGCGTGAATAATGTCTTTAGAAGTTTATTCACACATATCAGGCAGCAAGAGACAGCGGTAAACGTATCACGATTCTCAAGCCGCCGCCAGCCCGGTTTTCCGCCGTGATCCTTCCGCCGTGGGCTTCGACGATCCCCTTGCAGATCGACAGACCCAGGCCGGTACCTCCCGCTCCCTCGGGAACCGGAATCCGGTAGAACTTGTCGAAGACCCGCTTCAGATCATGTTCCGGCACGCCGGGACCCCGGTCGGCCACTTCGAGCACCAGCCAGGGCGCCTCGGTTGATGCAACTACCTCGATCAGGCTTCCGGGCGGAGCATACTTCAGACCGTTATCGAGCAGGTTGACCAGCACCTGGGTCATCAGCACCAGATCCATGGGCACCAGAGGCATGACCGGAAGCATCCTGAACGACACCTTGCTGCTGTCCAGACGTGTTTCGATGGCAGCCAGGGCGCATCCGACCAGGTCTTGCACGTCGCATGGCTCAATATTCAGCCTGACCGCACCGGCCTCGATACGGGTCATATCCAGCAGGTTGCCGACAAAACGATTCAGGCGCTCCGCCTCGCTGCAGGCCGTTTCCAGCAGTTCGCGGCGCGCCCGGTCGCTCAAATGAGCCCCCTCCTCTTTCAGGCTGGAGAGGACGCCGGACACGGAGACCAGCGGCGTGCGCAGATCATGGGAAATGGAGTTCAACAGGGCGCGTTCCAGATTTTCCCTGGCCTGGAGGATCTGGGCCTGCTCCGCCTGGCGGGAGAAACGGATCCGCTCCATGGCCATGGCCGCCTGGGTGGCGAAGGCGTCCAGCAGGCGGCGATTGTCCTGTGAGTGATAGGCGGCATCATTCTCCAGACTGACCCCGATGACCCCCAGTACACTTGTCGTGGTCTGCAGGGGAAGGTAGATCAGATCGGCTGATACGAGCGTATCCGTTGCTCTCCCGGCCGGGTGGTTGTTGCGGAAGGCCCAGTCGGCCACGGCCTGCTCCTTGATACCCAGTGTGAGCCCCTCGCTGGTTGCCATGACGTCGAGCCGTTCCCCTTCCGGCAGCAGGATCACCACCTGGGCGTTCAAGGCCTCTTCCACGTTCGTGACCACCGCCCTCAGTACGGCGCTGATATCGACGGAAGCGGCCAGATCCCGGCTCAGGTAGTAGAGGCTGGCGGTATGAACCTCGCGGGCGCGCATCACCTCGGCCCGCTCCTTCGAGCGGGCCACCAGGGTGCTGATCACGACCCCCACCACAAACAGTCCCAGAAAGGTGAGGAGATACTGGGTGTCGGCCACGTCAAACGTCAGACGGGGCGGAACAAAGAAGAAATCGAAGGCCAGCACGCCGAGCAGAGCGGTGGCAATGGCCGGTTTGCGGCTGAGTCGCACCGAGGCGACAACCACGGCCAACAGGTAGAACATGATCACGTTGGTCGGCGCCAGGAAGGGACGCAACAGCTCGCACAGTACTGTAGCCACGGCAACAAGAACAAGGCTTGCCGCATACCCGCGCAGTTCGAACGGTTTGCGGTGTTTATGCACGGCAGCGGCTGCAGGAGACTTCTCGGGTTCAAAGCTGACGATGACGACATCTATGGCACCGCTTCTGCGGATGACGCGGTCGACGATCGGTGGCTGCAGAAGTTCGCGCCAGCGGGGCCTGCTTGGTTTGCCCATCACGATCTTGGTGATGTTGTGTCGCGCCGCGTATTCCATGACTGCATCGGTAATATCGGTGGCGGTGACGCTCGCAACCTGGGCACCCAGCCCCTCGGCCTGACGCAGGTCGCGCCAGATATGCTCCCGGTTCTCCCGAACCTGACGCCCGCCTGCCGGTGTCTCAATGTACAACGTGAACCACTGCGCCTTCAGCTCTTCGGCAAGGCGGCAGGTGGCACGGATCAGCTTCTCGCTGTAGGGGGAGCCGCTGACGCAGACCAGCAGCCGTTCCGCCGTCGGCCACGGCCCGGTAATGGACTGGGTCTCCATGTAGGCCCGCATCTGGTCATCCACCCGGGAGGCGGTACGGCGCAGTGACAGCTCGCGCAAGGCCATCAGATTACCGGGACGGAAGAACTTTTCGATCGCCTTGGCGGCCTGGTCGGGGATGTAAACCTTTCCCTCGTGCAGCCGCTGCAGCAGGTCTTCAGGGGGGATGTCGATCAGTTTGATCTCGAAGGCCAGATCCAGCAGCCGGTCAGGTACGGTTTCGCGCACGGTGATGCCGGTGATCTGGGCCACCACGTCATTCAGACTCTCGAAATGCTGGATGTTGACCGTGGTGTAGACGTCGATCCCGGCCTCCAGGATCTCCTCCACATCCTGCCAGCGCTTTTCATGGCGCGAACCGGGGGCATTGGAGTGGGCCAGTTCGTCCACCAGCACGATCTGGGGCTTGCGGGCAAGGATGGCATCGAGGTCCATCTCCGGGAGTTCAACCTCCAGATAGTGGACTCCCCTGCGTGGCAGAACCTCCAGTCCTTCCAGCAGGGCGTCGGTCTCGGCGCGGCCGTGGGATTCGACATAGCCCGCTACCACGTCGCGCCCGTCCTTCTTGCGCTGCCGGGCCGCCTCCAGCATGGCATAGGTCTTGCCAACCCCGGCCGCATAGCCGAGAAAGATCTTCAGCTTGCCCAGTTCGGCGGTGACCTCCTCGGCATGGGCCAGCTTCAGCATCGCCTCGGGCGAGGGGCGCATGTCGTCGTTGTCGGTCATGGTTACAGTCTATCCAATTCCAGGTTCAACACAAGCACATTCACCCGTTGCGCGCCCATAAAACCAAACTGGCGCTCTTCGATGTGTTCATTGACCACTTTCCGCAGTCTCTCTTCACCGATGCCGCGAGCCTTGGCGACACGTGGTACCTGCAGCAGGGCCGATTCGGGCGTGACGTGCGGGTCGAGACCGCTGGCCGAGGCCTGCACCAGATCGGCCGGAACAGGGCCGGTCACGCCGGCGTCGCGGAGCGTTTTGACCCGGGCCCCAACTGTTTTCAGGTAATCGGGGTTGGTGGGGCCGGAGTTGGAGCCGCCCGAAGCCATGGAGTTGTAGCCGAAATCACTGCTGGCGGAGGGGCGCGGCCAGAAATATTTCGCGTCTGCAAAGGGCTGGCCGACCAGGGTCGAACCGACCACTTTACCGCTCTTGTCGGTGATGAAACTCCCTGCCGCCTGCTTGGGGAAGATGGCATGGGCCACGCCGGTAACGACAGCCGGGTAGATGCCGCCGCAGATGACGGTTAAGATTATGAAAAGCAGAAGTGCCGGTTTGAAGTCTTTCATGGTTTTGTTCTCCTTGTATTTCATACGACCGATCTGTCCGATCCGACTGATCGGTCTGATCCGATTACACCATCATCCCGATCACGAGATCGATCATCTTGATCCCGACAAACGGCGCGACGATTCCCCCCACCCCGTAGATCAGCAGGTTGTGGATCAGCAGTTTTTCGGCCGGCATCGGACGGAACTTCGTCCCCTTCAGGGCCAGCGGCACCAGCAGCGGGATGATGACGGCGTTGAAGATGACCGCCGACAGGATCGCGCTCAAGGGAGTCGCCAGGTGCATCACGTTCAGCACTCCCAGTTGCGGATAGATGGAGAGCATCATGGCCGGGATGATGGCGAAGTACTTGGCTATGTCGTTGGAGATGCTGAAGGTGGTCAGGTTGCCGCGGGTCATCAGGATCTGCTTCCCTACCTCGACGATATCCAGCAGCTTGGTCGGGTTGCTGTCCAGGTCGATGATGTTGGCCGCCTCCCGGGCCGGCTGGGTGCCGGTATTCATGGCCACGGCCACATCGGCCTGTGCCAGGGCCGGGGCGTCATTGGTGCCGTCGCCGG
The DNA here is from genome assembly GCA_035571735.1 of Dongiaceae bacterium. Taxonomy (GTDB): domain Bacteria; phylum Desulfobacterota; class Desulfuromonadia; order Geobacterales; family Pseudopelobacteraceae; genus JACRCG01. The sequence continues at coordinate 5,609 of DATNCC010000225.1, forward strand.
TCATGGCCACCATGTAGCCGGCCTCCTGGTACTCGCGGATCAGCCGCAGTTTCTCCTCCGGCTTGGCCTGGGCCAGGAAGTCGTCCACCTGGGCCTCGGCGGCGATTGCCGCGGCGGTCAGCGGGTTGTCGCCGGTGATCATCACCGTTTTGATCCCCATGCTGCGCAGCTGCAGGAAGCGCTCCTGGATGCCGGCCTTGACGATGTCCTTGAGGTTGATCACCCCCATAATGTCACTATCCCTGCAGACTACCAGCGGCGTGGCACCGCCCCGGGCGATCCTGTCGACCACTCCGGCCAGATCGCCGGGAATGCTCTTGTCGCCCAGTTTTTTCACAAATGCGACCGTCGAGTCGGAGGCCCCCTTGCGGTAGCTAGTTCCTTCAAGGTTGATTCCGGAGAGGCGCGTGTCGGCGCTGAAATCCACGACCTCGGCATCCTTCGGCGTCTCCCTGCTCAGGCCGTATTTCTGTTTCGCCAGCAGCACCACACTGCGCCCTTCCGGAGTCTCGTCGGCCAGCGACGCCATCAGGGCCGCCTCGGCCAGCTCATGCTCGCTGTGGCCGCCGACCGGGACAAAGGCCACCGCCTCGCGGTTGCCGTGGGTGATGGTGCCGGTCTTGTCCAGCAGCAACACGTTGACATCGCCGGCCGCCTCGATGGCCCGTCCGGAGAGGGCAATCACATTCTTCTGAAACAGGCGGTCCATACCGGCGATGCCGATGGCCGGCAACAGTGCCGCGATGGTAGTGGGCGCCAGGCAGACGAACAGCGCCACCAGGATGGTCAGCGAGACCGGCGTGCCATGGCCGGCCGCCTTGACGCTGTAGATCGAGAGCGGGCTGATGTTGGCGCAGACCAGCAGGAAGACCAGGGTCAGGGCGATCAGCAGCACCTCCAGGGCGACCTCGTTGGGGGTCTTGCGCCGCTTGGCACCCTCGATCAGGCCGATCATCCGGTCCAGAAAGGTCTCGCCCGGATTGGCAGTGATCCGGACGATGATGCTGCTGGAAATGACCGTGGTGCCGCCGGTGACGGCACTGCGGTCGCCCCCCGATTCGCGGATCACCGGGGCCGACTCGCCGGTCACCGCCGACTCGTTGACTAGGGCCGCACCGGCCACGACGTCGCCGTCACCGGCGATCATCTCGCCACCTTCAACCAGGATCAGATCCCCCTTGCGCAACTGGCTGGCCCCGACCGTGGTGAAGGCGCTGTTGAACTCGGGTCTGGAGAGGAGCTTGGCGGTTATGTCGGTGCGAGACTTCCGCAAACTGGCGGCACGGGCCTTGCCCCGTCCCTCGGCCAGCGCCTCGGCAAAGGTTGAGAAGATGACCGTCAGCCAGAGCCAGGCAGTGACGGTACCGGTGAACCAGGCCGGTTCCGTGTTGGCACCGGTCAGCGACATGGCGAAGGTCACCAGGGTGATGACACTGGCGACCTCGACGCACAACATGACCGGGTTGCGCCAGAGGGAGCGGGGATCAAGCTTCCTGAGGGAGTCGAGCAGGGCGCCTTTCAAAAGCGCTGCATCGAACACCGATTGCGGTTGCTGTATATGTTTCGACATGACTCAGATACCTCCCACCATGGTCAGATGTTCCACTATCGGCCCCAGGGCCAGAGCCGGAAAGAAGGTCAGCGCCCCAACGATCAGGATGACCAGCGTCAGCCAGAGGGCAAAGGGTGCCTTGTCGGTCGGCAGGGTGCCCAGACTGGGGGGGACATATTTCTTCTCGGCCAGGGAACCGGCCATGGCCAGTACCGCGATGGCAGGGACGTAACGACCGAGGGTCATGGCCAGGGAACCGAACAGGTTGTAGAAATTGACGTTGGCGTTCAGGCCGGCAAAGGCGCTGCCGTTGTTGTTGGCCATGGAGGCCATGGCGTAGAGCACTTCGGATAGGCCGTGGGCGCCGGGATTGGCCATGGATGCCACGGCCTGCGGGGTAATCATGGCGATGCCGGACAGGATCAGTACCGTAATACCGGCGGTCAGGATTGCCAGGATCGACATCCACATCTCACGCACCTCGATCTTCTTGCCCAAGTATTCCGGCGTCCGGCCGATCATCAGCCCCGAGACAAAGACGGCGATGATGGCGAAGGACAGCATGGTGTAGAGACCGGACCCGACCCCGCCGAAGACGATTTCACCCAAAAGGATCAGGATCAAGGGCATCATGCCGCCGATGGGGGTCAGGGAGTCGTGCATGCTGTTGACCGCGCCGCAGGAGGTGCCGGTGGTTGCCACAGTAAAGAGGTTGCTGCCCGCCATTCCGAAACGGACATCCTTTCCTTCCATGTTGACACTCTGTATGCCCAGCTTGGCCACCTGCGGAC
>DATNCC010000226.1:0-12925 GCA_035571735.1 Dongiaceae bacterium
GCCGTGAGCAACAGCGTGGTCGAGTCCAAATACACCCCGGCCACAACCAGTCCGGCAGCTCCGGCCACCTTGCGAATCGTCATAACCAACGTTCAGCCCGGCTTTGGAGTCGGGGAATTCATGCATGTCAATTTCCAGGGAGTCCCCGCCGGGCTTAACAAGGGTACATCATTCCCTATGGTCTTGAATTCGATCTTTGGCGGACCAGCAAACTCGGCCAATACAGCGGCACTCCCGGGCATTACGCTGTCGGCCACCAGTCTCACCGGACTCTGACGCTGACAATTACAACAATAAAACGCCCCGCTTCCTCTCGGAAGCGGGGCGTTTTATTTCCGTCAGCCCGGCTTCAAGGCCGATGTTCCACGATGCCGGCCAGCACACCGGCTCCGTTGGGAAGATTCAACTCCAATCGCCTGATTGCGCCGACACCGGCTGCGGCCATCATCGCCTCCAGCTGCCGCTGCGAATAAGAGCGCCCCTGCGGGGTGCCGAGCAGCATGTTGAGCGAAAAGAGCGCCGGAAACAGCGGACCTTCCATATTGTTGTCGAGAATGAACTCCTGCACCATGAGCATGCCGCCCGGCTCCAGTGCCGCCACGGCCCGCCGCAGCGTGACGGCACAGCCGTCGGGTCCCTCGCCGTGCAGGATATGCGACAGCCAGGCTACGTCGAAACCGCCGGAAATATCGTCGCTGATGAAATCTCCCTCCTGAAACGTGATCCGGTCGCTGAGGCCGAAGGAGTCTATCGTTTTTTCGGCAAAACGCCTGGTCGTGGGGAGATCGTATACGGTAGCAGTAAGCCGGGGGTTTGCCTGACAGAAATGGACCGCATAGGTACCGGGTCCACCCCCCAGATCGAGGAGGCGCCGTCTCCCCTGCAGATCTATGGCGGAAACGATGCGCGGGGCAATCAGCATGGCAAGGTTGAACATCCCCATTTCGAAGCTTTCCCGCTCGGATTCATCACTGTCGTGAGAGACCCGTCCGCGAATCGGTGCGCCACTCCGGACGGATTCGTCGAGGCGGGACCATCCGGCCATGAGGTGATGGTGATGCATGATGATATGCCCCAGGTAACTGGGAGAGGTGCGTACGAGGTATTCGGCAGCAAATGGCGTTGCCGCATAACGGTCACCATCCTTTGTTATCAGTCCCAGCGCCGTGAGGGCGTTCAACAACATTTCCAGCCCGCGCATGTCGCTGGCCGTAGCCTGTGCCAGTTCGGACACCGTACCGGCATGACTGAACAGATCAAGCTTTACTCCGGCATGCAGGGCGCAAGCGCTCCAGTAGCCGCCCGACAGCTGCAGCAGTTCGGCAGGATTCCAGTCGTGTTTTTCCATATGTGCCTCCCAGAGGATGATATCGCTGCAGCGTAATCTCGATGCGGCCTGAACGCAAGCTGGAAATTCACGCCGAAACTTCCCGTCCGGGGCTGACTGTGGGCTGCCCGAAGCATGAATGCTGTGGCATCGAGCGCGCCATTGATGTATTCTAAATTGTAGAGGCATTTCAACCGGAGGTTGCAGCCATCATGCCCGACGAGATCTGCGCCACATTTGAAGTTCACCGCCTGAGCATCCTGGCAAGGGACGGGACAATCGACGAAGCGCTCATGCCCCCGATTCCGGAGGAGGAAATCAGGCGCATGTATGAACTGATGGTGCTGACCAGAACTTTTGACCAGCGGGCCATAGCCCTGCAGCGCGAAGGGCGGCTCGGCACCTACCCTCCCAGCCTGGGTCAGGAGGCAGCCCAGGTGGGAAGTGCGTTTGCGCTTCAACCGGGAGACCGGATTTTCCCTTCGTTTCGTGAAATGGGGGTCCAGTTGACCCTCGGCTACCCCATCCATCAGATCTTTCAGTATTGGAGCGGTGACGAGCGCGGCCAACAGGCGCCGCCGTCGCTGAATATCTTTCCGGTCTGCATATCGGTAGGCACACATATCCCCCATGCGGTCGGCGCCGCAATGGAAGCCCGCTACCGGCGCACTCCGGTTGCCGTGGCGGCCTGGTTCGGCGATGGGGCCACCTCAAAGGGCGATTTCCATGAGGGGTTCAACATGGCCGGCGTCTTCCGGCTGCCGCTGGTCTTCATCTGCCAAAACAACCAGTGGGCGATATCCGTGCCTCTCAGCGGCCAGACGGCAACCGCCACCCTGGCGCAAAAGGCGCTGGCCTACGGTTTCGAAGGGATTCAGGTGGATGGCAACGACATCTTCGCTGTCTACCGGGCCACCCGCGATGCCCTGCAGAAAGCGCGCAGCGGCGGAGGCCCGACTTTTATCGAGTGTCTGACCTACCGGATATCCGACCACACCACTTCGGACGATGCCGGACGGTACCGTTCCGCCGCCGAGGTGGCCGAATGGAGCGGCCTCGACCCGCTGTTGAGACTGGAGCGCTACATGGAGCGGCGTGGTCTCTGGAACGAGGCATACGCGACGGAAACCCGGCAGCGGGTGACAGCCGACATCGATGCTGCGGTCGCCCTCATGGAGGCGGCCGAAGCACCCTCCCCGGACGACATGTTCAAGCACGCCATGTCACTCCCAGGCTGGCGCCAGGCCGGGCAACGGAAGGAGGCCTGACATGGCCCAGCTCACCATGGTACAGGCAATCAATCAGGCGCTGGGTGAGGAAATGGCTCGTGACGACCGGGTCGTGCTGCTGGGCGAGGACGTGGGGCGTGACGGTGGCGTGTTCCGCGTCACGGAAGGGCTGCAGGAGAGGTTCGGCGCAGAGCGGGTCATCGATACCCCGCTCTCCGAGTCGGGCATCGTCGGCGCGGCCATCGGCATGGCCGCCTACGGCCTGCGGCCCGTGGCCGAGATCCAGTTCATGGGCTTCATCTACGCAGCCCTTGACCAGATTTACACCCATGCGGCCCGTCTGCGGACCCGTTCCCGCGGCAGGTTCACCTGCCCGCTGGTGGTGCGGACCCCCTATGGCAGCGGCATCAAGGCGCCGGAGATGCACGAAGAGAGCAGCGAGGCGCTGCTCTGCCATCTGCCCGGTATCAAGGTAGTCGTTCCATCCGGTCCGTACAGCGCCAAGGGGCTGCTGCTCGCGGCGATCCGCGACCCGGACCCGGTAATCTTTCTCGAACCGACCCGTCTCTACCGGATGCTGCGGGAGGAGGTTCCCGAGGGTGACTACACCATCCCGCTCGGGACTGCCCGTATTGTCCGGCAGGGCAAGGATGTGACGGTGGTGGCCTGGGGAAGCATGCTGGAGAGGGTTCTCAAGACGACAACGTCCTACTCCGTCGAGGTGATAGATCCGCAGACCCTGACCCCGTTTGACTGGGAAACGCTGCTCGCCTCGGTAGGCAAGACCGGCCGGCTGGTGATCGTTCATGAAGCGGTCAAGAGCGGCGGCCTGGGTGCCGAGATCGCCGCGACGGTGGCCGAAGAAGCGATCCTGCAGCTGCGGGCGCCGGTGCTGCGAGTGACGGCGCCCGATGTGGTGCTGCCGCTCCCCAAACTGACCGACAGCTATCTGCCGACCACGGATCAGATCCGTGCGGCAATCAATAATGTAATGAGGTACTGACCATGCACTATGATTTCAGACTCCCCGATCTGGGCGAAGGAATCGCCGAGGTCGAACTGCGCAAATGGCTGGTAACGGATGGTGAGCTGATTAAAGAGCACCAGGTGGTGGCCGAAGTGGAGACCGACAAGGCGGTGGTTGAGGTTCCCTCCCCCCACGGCGGGACGGTCTGCGGTCTGCATGGCCAGGAAGGTGAAATCATCAGGGTGGGTGACATCCTCATGACCATCTGCGAGGATGCAGCACCAACGGTGCGGCCGCGGTCTGCCGGAATCGTCGGCGAGCTTCCCGAGGCGGAAGACGCCCCGGCGGCCGAATATGCGGCATCAAGTGCGGACGTCAGAGCGACCCCGCTGGTGCGGCGGCTGGCCCGTGAGCGGGGCATCGACCTGCATTCGATCCGCGGCAGCGGTCCCCATGGCAGCATCACCCCCGAAGATCTGGAACAGGGCGTAGCGGCCGTTCAGGTTACCGAAGAGCCTTTCGGCCCGGTCGAACGCCTGCCGCTCAGGGGCATCCGCCGTACCGCGGCGCGCAATGTCCTTGCCGCCCAGCATCGCACCGCTTTTGTCACCGTCACGGAGGAGGCCGACGTCACGGATCTGGCCCTGCTGCGCAGCCGCGAACAGACGGTGGCCGAGTCTCGCGGCACGCACCTGACCTTCCTCCCATTCTTCATCAAGGCGGTGCAGCATGCCCTGCACGAATATCCCGCCTTCAACGCCACCATCGACGATGCCGGCGAGACCATCATATTGAAGAAGCACTATCACTTCGGCATCGCCGTCGAGACCCCCGACGGCCTGATGGTGCCGGTAATCCGCGATGTGGACAAGAAGAGCATCCTCGACCTGGCGGCCGAGATCCAGTCACTGGGCACCAAGGCCCGTGAACGGACCATCACCATTGAAGAGATGAAGGGGAGCAGCTTCACCATCACCAACTTCGGTCATTTCGGCGGGCTGTTCGCCACCCCGATCATCAACTGGCCCGATGTGGCGATTATCGGCTTCGGACGCATCTCCGAGCGTCCCTGGGTACATGACGGCGCCATCGCCATCCGTACGATACTCCCGATCTCCCTGACCTTCGACCATCGGATTACCGACGGCGTGTCCGCCTCCCGGTTTCTGGCCAGAGCGGCCGGCTTCCTGGAAGACCCGGCGCTGTTGTTCATAGAGAGCATCTGATCGCAGCCGGACTGAAAAAGGCAGGCAGGAGGGTCGGAGGTCACGAGTCGGAGAAACGCTCCCCGATTTTAAGCACTCCCGGCAGGATCGCCAGAAAATGCGCCACCAGCTCAGGGTCGAAATGAATTCCGCTCTGCCTCCGCATCTCCTCGGCAGCCTCATCCACGGACCAGGCTTTTTTGTAGGGACGAACGGAAGTCAGGGCATCATAGACATCGACAATGGCGGCAATTCGTCCCTCAAGAGGAATCGCTTCTCCGGACAGCTTGCCGGGATAGCCGCTGCCGTCCCATTTTTCGTGGTGCGTCAGGGCTATGATCCGCGCTGTTTCAAGAAGTTCGTTATTCGAACCGGACAGAATGTCGGCGCCGATGGTGGAGTGAGTCTCCATGATCGCCCGTTCCTCATCCGTCAATCGCGCCGGCTTCAACAGGATGGAATCCGAAATACCGATCTTGCCCAGATCATGCATGGGGCAGGCATTCAGCAACAAATCGCAACGTTCCTCGCTCCAGCCGAGATGATGGGCCAAGAGTGCTGCAGTGTGACTCATCCTGAGGACATGCCGCCCTGTTTCATTGTCGCGATATTCGGAAGCGCGGCCAAGTCGCTGCACGATTTCAAGCCGGGACTGGTTTACCTCGGCGGTGCGTTTGTGCACCATCTCTTCCAGGATCCCCTTCTGGTCATACATAAGCCGAAGGGCCAGGTGAGCATCCAGCAGATTCCTGACCCTGGCCAGAAGTTCGAAACGGTTGAAGGGCTTACTGAGAAAATCACGGGCGCCTTCACTCAAGGCCTTCATCAGAAACTCTTTCCCGGACTGCGCGGTCAGTATCAGGATGGGAGGAAGCAGCGGATCGCCCAGCTCCTTCAACTGCGCCATTACTTCATAGCCGTTCAGGTACGGCATATTGATATCCAGCAGGATCAGATCAGCCGGTGCGGCGCAATAAACATCCCGAACCTGTCGGGGGTCGGCAATGGTGACTACGTTTGTATACCCCTCGGCGAAGAGCATTTTATCCAGCAATTTCAGGTTGACCGGTTCGTCGTCGACGATCAGGATCCTGCTGTTATGTGTAGTTTCTGTCGGTTCTGTCATTATTCATTACTCCCAAAAACAGGTTTCTCCAGCAGCGCGTCTACAACGGCAACAAACCGTTGCAGGTTGATCGGCTTGGTCAGGCAATCATCAAAACCGGCTTTCTGTATTCGCTTCACTTGATCGGGCATGGCGCTGGCTGTCACGGCCACCACCGGAATTTCACGTGTTTCCGGATTTCCCCGCAGGCGGCCAAGCGCCTCGAAACCATCCATTCCGGGCAGGTTGATATCCATCAGTATCAGGTGTGGTCGGCCGGTTTTAAGCAATGCCAGCCCTGCTTCGGCAGATTCTGCCATTAGCAGGCGCACCCCTCCGAGGCCGGATATTATTTTTTTCACCAGCCGCATATTGGCCGGATTATCTTCAATATACAGCACCTCGCGTTCGCGTGCAGACGAAACGGGCAGGGGAACGGTCGGAGAGTCCGGAGAAGCTTCCATCTCATCCATCAGATCGGCTTGCGGCAGCTCAAACCAGAAGAGGCTGCCGCTGCCGAGGCTCGATTCAACACCGATGGTTCCCTCCATCGCCTCAATCAATCGCTTTGCCAGAACCAGGCCGATGCCGGTCCCTTCAATCAGGCCGTCAACCACGGCAGATCGTTCGAAGGGGTGAAACAGGAGCGGCAGAAATTCCGGGTCGATACCGGGGCCGGTGTCACGGACCCAGATCCGCATGACTCCCTCGGGCAGCACGTCGCAGCCTACTTTAACAGCCCCCCCTTCACGATTGAACTTGATCCCGTTTGACATCAGATTGAGCAGTACCTGACGGAGCCGCAAGCGGTCCGCGAGTATCCGGAAACCGGAAGGCACATCAACATCCACGGTAATGCCGTGCTTTTCCGCAAGGGGCATGAGCAGGCTGAGGCATTCCCGACAGAGCTCACCCGCCTCCAGAGGTTCAAGGGAAAGCACCAGCCGGCCGCTCTCAATCCGGGCAAGATCCAATACTTCGTTGATTAATTCAAGAAGGTGGTTTCCCGCCTTGCTGATCTCCAGGAGGTTATCCTGCTGGTCGTCGGAAAGGGGATGATCCCGGTCGTCTTCCAGCAGTTGCGCAAAACCGATAATGGCGTTCATCGGGGTCCGCAGTTCATGGCTCATGCGTGCCAAAAAATCGCTCTTGGCCCGGTTGGCGGATTCTGCCTGCTCCCTGGCTTCCATGAGCAGAAGATTGGATTCCAGCAGATTCTGTTCGGCCTGTTTGCGTTCGGTAATATCCTTTATCATCCAGATGGATCCATCCTCCGGCTTTTCTGCATTAACCGCCTGGCCTGTTATGCTGCACCAGATATGGGTACCGTCCTTCTTTTTCATTTTCGATTCTATTACATGGATTCCACCCTGGGCTATCATCGCATAGGCTTCTTTGCCAACACGTTCATATGTTTCGACATCGGGATATATTGCGAAGGTGTTCTTCCCCAACGTCTCTCCGGCTTCGAAGCCCAAAATTCTATCGAAGGCGGGATTTGCAGTCAGTATTTTTCGGTCCTTGAGAAAACATACGCCCAGAGGCATGGTGCTTAAAATGATCCGCTGCTCATGAGCCAACATTTCGGCCTGAAGCGTACGCTGTTCCAGTGAATGGTATTTTTCGCTGATCTCGTTTAGCTGTGCCGTCAGCAAGGCAACCGTCTCCCGCAATTCTTCCCCGGGCCGGGCTGCCCTGGAAGGAAGTTTGGTCTTGCTGGTCATTGTATGAGGCCCCCATCCGTTTTCTGGAGCATTCCGGCGTCAAGGGGCAGTTCCAGCCAAAAATCGCTCCCCTCGCCGAGAGTGCTGACTGCTCCGACCCGCCCCCCCATCTCCTCTAACAACCGCTTGGTAATGGCAAGTCCGATTCCGGTCCCCTCCACCTCGCCCAACTCCTGCCCCAGCCGATGAAAGGGCTGAAACAGTTCGGCGACCAGTTCGGGCGCAATTCCGGCGCCGCAATCATGGACATGGATGCGTATGCATCGTTCGTCCGGAAATTCATATTCCAAACACACCTCTCCGTTGGGTCGATTGTACTTGACGGCGTTGCTGAGCAGATTGAGCAGGGCCTGTTTCAAACGGGTCCGGTCGGCCTGCAGCGTACATCCCGAAGCGGCAGGAAGTACGAAAACGATTCCACGGCTCGCTGCCAGCGGGGTTGTCAGGGAGAGACATTCATCCACCAGGTCATCCAATACAATCGGCCCAAGCGTGAGATTCATCTTGCCGGATTCGATTCTGGCCAGGTCAAGTACCTCGTTCACCAGCTCCAGCAGGTGACGTCCGGCATCGGTAATCTCCAGCACCGAATCATACTGGTCCGGGGTCAGCATCGTATCAACCTCCAAAAGCTGGCCAAATCCGAGGATTGCATTCAACGGGGTACGAAGTTCATGACTCATGTTGGAAAGAAACAGTGATTTTGCCTGATTTGCAGCCTGGGCTTCGTCCCGTGCGGCGATCAGCCCAGCTTCCATGGCCTTGCGCCGGGTCAGATCTCGAAAAACGGTTACTACGCCCCCCCCCCCATTCCTGGAACCGATCGGACTCACGGAGAGGCTGACCGGCAGATGGGTGCCGTCCTTGCGTAAAAAGACAGCATCATCCGTCTTGCGGGATATGCCGTCATTCAGGGTACCACAGACCGGACAATCCTCCTCCTGTTCCTGATAAACCGGATCTACGGAACAGTGCAGGAGATGGTGGAAACTTTTCCCCAACACGTCATCCTGCACATATCCGAGCATGGTCAGGGCCGCCGGGTTGATGAAGGTACACAAGCCACGATGGTCTACACCGAAGACCCCCTCTCCCAGCGCCTCAAGCAATGCCTGACTCCGTCCCAGCTCCTGTTCCAGCCGCTCGTGAGTCTGTTTGAGCGTTGAAATATCTGTACGGATCGATATATAACGCCAGGGCCGCCCCTGTTCATCCAGAATCGGAACGATTGTGGCTTCGACCCAATAGAAACCCTCATTCTTCCTCCGGTTGCAGACGGTTCCCTGCCAGACTCTTCCACTGACAATAGTTTCCCACATTTCCTGATACAGGGAGTCGGGATGGATACCTGATTTGACAATACGGTGGTTCTGTCCGATCAGTTCATCACGGCTGTAGCCGCTTATCGAACAAAACTTGTCATTTACCTCGACAATCGTGCCGTGCTCGTCGGTGGCGCTGACAATCGCATGCTGGTTGATAGCGTGGCGCAACTGGTCGTAACGGCTGTTATCGAGTTGCAGATCGCAGAACGGATGGTTCCGCAGTATGTCGTTTATATCGTTATTCATGAAAGGCCACTTCATTATGCAGGAAAATGAGATCGGTCATAGTGGTGTAGTACACTTTTCTGCTTTGCATCAGCAACAAAATATATTCTCATAAAAAGGGAGCCAATAGCGCTAACGCCCCGGCTCCTTTCGGAAGCGGGGCGTTAGCAATGTTTGTGTCAGGCAGCTATTATTCCGCTACGACAATCACAAGGTCTTCCTTCTCGACTTTATCCCCTTCTTTAAACTTGACGTCCGCCACCGCGCCATCGGCTTTGGCCTTGATGTTGGTCTCCATCTTCATCGCCTCGGTTACCATCAACACATCTCCGGCCTTGATCGCATCACCCGCCTTGACGTTCACCTTCAACACCTTGCCGGGCATCGGCGCCGCGATATGGCATGGATTTCCCTTGTCGGCCTTGATCCGTACCGCCTCGTCACTCTGTACCGATTGATCGCGGATAACAACCGAACGGTTGTTGCCGTTCAACTCGAAATAAACGGCACGGGTACCGTCATTCTGCACTTTGCCGACGGCATTGAGCTTGATGATCAGGGTTTTGCCCGGTTCGATATCTATTGAGGTCTCCTGACCCGGCTCGAGACCATAGAAAAAGATCGGGGTCGGAAACACCGAGATATCGGAAAACTGCTGGCGATGACGGTCGAATTCGGGATAGACATTCGGGTAGAGGATCGCGGAAACCAGCGCCCGGTCGTCGATGCGGTGCCCCAGCTTTTCCTCCAGCTTGAGTTTCTCCTCGTCAAAATCAACCGGTTCGAGCAGCTCGCCTGGACGGCAGGTAATCGGCTGTTCCCCTTTCAGGATGATCTTCTGAAGTTCTTCCGGCCATCCCTGGTACGGCTGACCGAGCATCCCCTTGAACATTCCGACGACCGATTCCGGGAACGCCAGCTCCTCCTTGGACGTGAAGACATCCTCCGGCTCCAGGTTGTTCTTGACCAGGAACATCGCCATGTCGCCGACGACCTTGGAGGAGGGGGTGACCTTGACGATATCGCCGAACATCATGTTGACCTTGTGATACATCTCCTTGCAGTCGTCCCAGCGCTCGATCAGCCCCAGACCTGCGACCTGCGGCTTGTAGTTCGAATACTGCCCCCCCGGGATTTCGTGGTGGTAGACCTCCGCCGTGCCACTCTTGAGGCCGGACTCGAACGGCGCGTAGTAATCGCGCACCGTTTCCCAGTAGTTGGCCAGCTTCTGCAGCCCCGGAGCGTTGACGAGCGGATCACGCTCACTCCCTTCAAGGGCCGCAACCAGCGCGTTCAGATTCGGCTGGGCGGTCAGTCCTGATAGTGACGACAACGCGGCATCGACGATATCAACTCCGGCTTCGCTCGCCTTAAGAAGCATGGCGCTGCCGTTTGAGGAGGTATCATGGGTATGCAGGTGGATCGGAATGCCGACATTTTCCTTGAGCGCCTTGACCAGTTTGTAGGCCGCGAGCGGCTTCAGGAGACCGGCCATATCCTTGATCGCCAGGATGTGGGCTCCCATCTTCTCCAGCTCTTTTGCCATGTTGACGTAGTATTCAAGCGGATACTTGTCCCTTTTCGGGTCGGTGATATCACCCGTATAGCAGATGGCGGCTTCGCAGATCTTGCCGGACCGGCGCACAGCATCCATCGCGACCTTCATGCCGGTGGTCCAGTTGAGCGAGTCAAAGACGCGGAAGATATCGATACCGGAGTCGGCCGCCTCTTCGACGAATTTCTGCACCACGTTGTCGGGATAATTGGTGTAGCCGACCGCATTTGAGCCGCGCAGCAGCATCTGGAACAGGATATTCGGGATCAGCTCCGACAGTTTGTGCAGCCGCTGCCAGGGGTCTTCACGCAAAAAACGCATCGAGACGTCAAAGGTGGCACCTCCCCAGCACTCCAGCGAGAACAGATCGGCACCGAGATAAGAGGTCGGCTCGGCGACCTTGAGCAGGTCATAGCTGCGCATGCGGGTAGCCAGGTTGGACTGGTGGGCATCACGCATGGTCGTATCGGTAATCAGCAGCTTTTTCTGCTCCAGAATCCATTTGGAGAGCCCCTCGGCCCCCATCTGCATGAACAGATCCTTGCTGCCGGACGGGCGCGGCCTGGTAGTATCGACATACGGAGCGCGAGCTTCGATCAGGTCCGCCGATTTGAGCGGCTTGGCCACACCCGGCGCGCCGTTGACAATAACCTCACCCAGGAAGTTGAGCACCTTGCTGGCACGGTCCTGCTTTTCGCGGAAGTGGAGCAGCTCCGGATGCTTTTCTATGAAGGAGGTATCGCACTGGCCACGGAGGAAGACCGGATGGGTGACGACGTTTTCGAGAAAACCGATATTGGTCTTGACACCGCGTACACGGAACTCCTGCAGGGCACGGTTCATGATATTTGAAGCGTCCGAAAAAGTGAGCCCCCATGAGCTGACCTTGACCAGCAGCGAATCGTAATGGGGGGTGATCTTGGCGCCGGTAAAGGCGTTGCCGGCATCAAGTCGGATGCCGCAGCCGGCGGCGGAGCGGTAGGTGGTCAGGGTCCCGAAGTCGGGTGAAAAATTATTGGCCGGGTCTTCGGTGGTAATACGGCACTGGATTGCGTAACCGCGCATGTCGATGGCGCTCTGCGACGGGATATTGATCTCGGGATCCGAGAGTTTGTGGCCACAGGCGACCAGGATCTGGTTCTGCACCAGATTGCGCCCGGTGATCATTTCCGTTACGGTATGCTCCACCTGGATACGGGGATTCATCTCGATAAAGTAGTGTTTCCCCTCGCCGTCAACCAGAAATTCGATAGTCCCGGCATTACGGTACTTGACGTGACCGGCTATCTTGAGCGCCGCCGTACAGAGTTCCTCACGCTGGCTCTGGGTCAGGGAGAGTGACGGGGCAAATTCGACCACTTTCTGATGACGCCGCTGCACGGAGCAGTCCCGGTCGAAAAAATGCACCAGGTTGCCGTAATTGTCCCCCAGCACCTGAACCTCTATATGTTTCGGGTGCGCCAGGTAGCGCTCCAGAAAGACCTCGGCGTTGCCGAACGAAGCCCTGGCCTCGCTGCCGGCCGCCACAAGCCCCTCAAGCAGTTCTTTTTTGTTGTTGGCCACGCGCATGCCGCGACCGCCGCCACCCGCCGACGCCTTGATGATGATCGGATAGCCATGATCCTTGGCAAAGATCAGCGCATCCTCTTCCTTCTCGATCGGAGAGTCCGTTCCGGGAACTACATTGACACCGGCGGCAATCGCCGCTCTCCTCCCTGACACCTTATCCCCCAATGAACGCATCATCTCGGCGGTAGGGCCGATGAATGTTATGCCGTTGACCCGGCACTCCTCGGCAAATTCGGCATTCTCCGCGAGAAAACCGTAACCGGGGTGGATGGCGTCGACATCTGCCTTGATAGCAAGGGCGATGATCTCATCTATCCCGAGGTAGGCATCGATCGGCGATTTACCCTTGCCGATCAGATAGGCTTCGTCGGCCTTGTAGCGATGCAGGGACAACTTGTCCTCTTCGGAATACAACGCGACCGTGCCGATGCCCAGCTCGGTGCAGGCACGAAAGATGCGGATGGCAATCTCGCCCCGATTGGCTGCCATGACTTTACGAAACCGGTATTTTTCCATGTATAAATTCTCCTCAATAAATTTATTTAGCAAAACTAAAATAATTCAGTTATTTTAAACAGTTACACTCATCAGAGCCCGCAATAAAACAGATTGGCCCGCTTTTGTCAATTAGTAAGTTAGAAATTATTTTCTGCGTCTTTTTGCAGGGAATAATTTCGTGAACGCACTTATCCCG
>DATNCC010000227.1:0-13563 GCA_035571735.1 Dongiaceae bacterium
ATAAATATTGAACTTCATATTTTCCCTTTCTTCCGTAGTAACGGCTATGAGTATGACCGGCGCGGCAGATTTTTCGCCGCGACCGAGTCCACACGAGCATAAATTCGGGACAGATCTATTTATTGAATAGGCTTTTCCCGGAATTCACGCCGGCACTAGGCGGAATTCCATCTCTCTTTTAGATGCGGTGATCAATGTCAAAAGGCCAGCGCAATTGCTGACCTTTCTCCTTATTCGAACATATTATTCGCGGATCATGCCGCAGGCTTTTTGTCCCGTAGCACCCGCTTGGTGACAACCTTCTCCGGCAACTCCATGAAAAGCCTGCTGCGATAACCGACATCCTGCGCCAGCTTCGCTCCCAGAGCGAGAGCGCGTTCCGCCTCCCCCATCCTCGTGGAAACAGTCCTGGCCGTAGCGGTGGCACCGAGCCCCTCCACCAGAAGCAGCAGCGTCGTCCATTCGCACAACTCTTCGAAACGCTCCTTGTTGAACCATTCGACCCCGTCGCTTTCATGGTGCAGCATGAATTTCCGGCACGCTTCCAGCTCAAACAACATCTGCATCCGTTTCAGCAATGACGCGGCGAAATCCCGCTCTCCCGACCGCCACCATTCAAGCAGCGCGGTCAACAGCAGGGTGGCACGAACGCCGAAGCCGGGGTCGCCATCCCGCCGCAGGAATTTCCTCAACGTATAATCCAGTCCCCGGCTGACCGGATCAAGCGAGGTCTCGCGCAGAATCATCCATGCCAGCAGCAGTGATTCGGCGGCCTGATCCGAGAAGTCGGCGGTCAGCCGGAGCTGGAAGGAACGGGCATCCGCTGCCGTCGTCCTGTGAGCGTTAAGCCCGGAAAAGCGGACCAGTCGCTCGATCGCTACGCTTTTCTTCCGGGAAATCCTCTTTTTCCCTTTGGCGGCGGTTCGCGGCTTGTCACCCTGCAGGGCAAGCAGCTCGTCCGCGGCGGCACTCTCCAGAAACAGGTCTGCCGCCCGCTGCAGCTCCGCATCCGTTGCCGCGGCTTCTCCCGCCTGCCTGTCCTCCGCGAGCAGCTCGAAGATGGTGCGGAACAGAGCATTCAACTCCCCGTACTGCAACTGCTTGCGCTCCTCCTCAAGGGAAATGACACCCGCGCCGTTCAGCTGCGCATGCAGCAGTTTCCATGAGCCGGCCCGGTCATCCCGGATGTCCCGGAAATCCATGAACACATGGAACTGATACTCACTGAGCTCGGCGTACAGCCCCTGTTCGCGCAGCTCCCGCGCCGAACGGAGGTACTCCAGCCCCTCGGTCTGGTCCCGGAACGCCAGGTAGCAATCGTCTTCATCGTGCTTCACCAGCGCGGCGGCAAGAGAGGTCCGGTCAAGCCGCCCACCTTCTCCCTCGCCGGCAACCAGGAAGGGGACCGAGTCCCTGATCCAGCCAGATGTGGTCGAATGGCTGTTGTGATACAGCACAAGCGCCCGATGGTCGCCGACCCGATTGGAGTAGGCGAACACATTTTCATCGACGTGGTCGCCGGAATAAAAGTCATACAGGACGAAATTTTCGGATCCGGAGAACAGCCAGCGGCGGCGCAGCAGCGGGAAGATCCACATGTCATGGCCGCGCACCAGCCCCTCGTCGACCTGCTCGTCCCAGTAGGCCCGCTTGTACTCCATGCCGTATTTCTCGTGGAACCCCTCGACCTGGCCGTGGCCGAACATCGGCAGGCCGGGCATGGTGGAGAGGAGGACGCAGGCGCCGAAATATTTCCCCTGGGAACCGAACTGGGCGACGGCGGTCTTCTCGTCCGGATTGTTCATGAAATTGACGAACCGCTTGAGGATTTCGTGGTTGAACTCCAGCACGTTCTTGATGGTTTGGCGATATTTGTGATTCTCTTCCATCTTGAGCATGTTCATGAAGGCGCTGTTATAGACGCGATGCATGCCGAGCGTCCTGACGAAATACCCCTCCATCATCCAGAACGCCTCCGCCAGCAGCAGCGTGCCGGGCGCCTCCGCCGCCACCCGGTCCACCACCTCGCGCCAGAATTCGACCGGAAAAACCTCATCGAATTCCTCCTTGCTCATGCCATGCTCGGCACGGGAGGGGACGCCACCCCCCAGGCCGCGCAGCGGGAACCAGAGGCGCTGGTAATGCTTCTTGGCCAGGGTCATGGCGGCGTCGAAGCGGATGACCGGGAAGTTGCGGGCGACATGCAGGATGGTCTGGATGACCGCTTCACGGACCTCGGGGATCAGGTAGTTGAGCTGGGCGGTATCGTTCCAGGGGATGCTGGTGCCGTCGTTGCCGTGATAGATGTAGCGGGTACGGCCGGTGGTGCGGTCATAATGTTTGAACACCACGGCGGCGTCGCTCTTGCTCCAGTAGCCGTCCTCGATCTGCAGGCAGACGTTGCCGTCGTGGGAGAGATCCTCGCCGGTGAACCGGTAGGTCGGGAACGGGGGGTAATCGGTCTGGACGAACCAGTCCGGATGCTGGATCACCCAGCGGGAATAGATGCCGGTGTGATTCGGCACCATGTCGCTGGCCAGCCTGATGCCCCGGTGGCCGGCGCGTTCCCGCAGGTTTGCCAGCGCTTCCCAGCCACCGAGATCGGCGGCCACTTCGTAGTCGTAGAGCGAATAGGCCGAGGCGATCGCCTCCGGATTGCCGCAGATCTGCTTGATCCGCTGCGACGCGGGGGAACGCTCCCAGAGCCCGATCAGCCAGAGACAGGAGAACCCCCGGGCCGCCAGCAGGTCAAGTTCGCCGTCCGGCACCTGGTCGAGCCGGGTTATCGGATAACCGTGGATACGGCTCAACTGGTCGAGCCAGACGTACACCATCTTGGCCATCATGACGACGTGCGACATCCAGTCGGCATCGGAAGAAAAACTCTCATATTCGGGATAATCGAAACCGTGAAACACGGCGTTCGCCCCTCCTGGAGCAGGACCGCCATGCCGCCGGAACTCCAGGACCGGGGCCGGGCCCGGCTCAAAACCGCCACCGCCGCGTTCCCGCTGTTCCTCCTGCAGAATATCGAGGGCGATCTCCACCTCATGCAGCAACTCGGAGGGCAAAACAGACTGCCACTCCCTGCGGAGATAGGCAACCTGACCGGCCAGGGAATCCGGAGAAACGGCGATCGCCGCCATGAGAGCCTCGATCAGGGTATACCCCTTTCCGGCGAGAATCGGGCCATCCTTCAGGGAACGCTCAAATACCTCGATGATGCTCGAATAGCGGGACGATGCGGCCAGGGCCCGATCGTCGACAAGTTCCCGGAAGCTTTCGATAGCCGGATTGACGGCCGCCAGTCGCAGCAGCAGCATTTCCCGCAGCATCTGATGAGTGCGCAGGGGGCTGTCCAGGCTGTCAGCCAGCCAGCGATCAGCCCCGGTGCTCCCTTCAAGGACCGGCTCCGGGGGAAACAGCTCCACGAAACGCCGGGCGGTTGTCCGCAATTCCTGACCTGAAGGATCGAATCCCCCCGATTTCAGTGTATTGATCAGGAGGGAAGTCGCCGGAGCATGGGCAACACCGTCGATCAGGAAGCGCAGGGCCTTCTGAAGGGAAGCGAACAGGTTGAGTTCCCCGGCATGAACGACGGCGGAATCGGGCGGACGGGTGCTGTTAAGCTTGAGGGCCAGTTGCCGGAAAAATTGGATCTTCGGGATGCCGCGCTCTTTTATGCCGCTCGAAAGCGGTCCCAGACCGAGGGACCGCCAGTGATGGGAGGAAATCTGGATATCGTGGGGAAAGTAGGAATCTGTACCGCTCGGAGCTGTCATGATGTTTCCAGTCGCGAAATGCGGGGTGTCGGGAATTGTTAGTGCCAGGTACTCTGCCTAATTTGCCGCCGGCTGTTTTTTTGCCGGTTTCTTTGCGGCTCCGGGAGCAGCCTTGGCGGTTCCCTTTGCTTTTTTCTTTTTTGCACCCTTCTTGATTTTTTTGCCTTTCCCTTTTTTGCCTTTCGTTATTTTACGCGGTTCAGGGTTGAATTCATCACGAATGTTATTAAGCAGAACGGAGGTCTCTTCCATGGTCGGATCGGCTTTTTTCGCTGCTTCGAGAGTCTCTTTAGCCTCACTAAGCCGTCCGGTTTTCATATACAGACGTCCGAGCGCATTGAGCGCCCTGGCATTATCCGGCTTCAGCTCGATCGCCTTCTTGTACATGGCTATCGCATTGTCATATTCCTTCTTGAAGTCATAAATCAGCCCCAGCTTGTAGTGGTTGACCGGGTCCTCGGGGCTCAGTTCAACAGCCTCCTTGAGCAGAACCGTTATTTCTTCATACTGCTTGTTTTTCACATAGATCGATATGAGTGCGGTACGCGCTTCGGCGTCGTCCTTGTGAACGGCAAGCGCCTTTTTATAATGGGCAATTGCTTTCTCGTTGTCCCCCTTTTGAGCGTAGAGGGCTGCGATTTCACGATTGGCATCGCCATCGTCGGGGCTGTAAGTGAGTACGGAATTGTACGATGAAATCGCCAGTCCGGCTTCTTTGCTCTTGGCAAATATGCGGGCCAGCTTCAGGTGGATATCCGGACTTTCGGGACGAAGCTTGAGAAATTCCGAATATTGCTCCACCGCCTCCTGAAACAGGCCGCGGGAGAACCGGATATCGCCCAGCCGCAAATGCGCTTCGGCATTGGTCGGGTCAACCTTTACCGCCCGTTTGTATGCTACGACCGCTTCATCGATCTGCGACTTTTTTTCCTGCAGGATTCCCAGATTGAGGTACACATCACCGTTGGTGCTGTGGCGATGTGCCGCCTCACGATAGGCCTCGATGGCCTCTGCATCCTTGCCGGCCGCCCGATAGATGTGACCGAGTTTTTCGTAGGAAAGCGTATCCTCGGGATGTTCCTTGATAGCGGCTTTAAGTTTCTCGATTTCCTTGTCCGCGCCACTCGCATCAGGCTGACCTGCCGGTTTCTGAACGGACGGTGCGGACTTGCTTTTTCCACCCAGCAGCGAATGGTAATCGGCCAGCTTGGCATCACCCTTCTTCTCATAAATACCGGCCAGCATCAGGTGGATGTCGCGATTCTGGGGAGCTGCGGCCTCTCCCGCTTTCAGCTGCTCAAGCGCCTTATCGAGCTCACCCCGCTGCAGGTTGATCGCCGCAATGCCGATGCGAACCCTGGCCGAACCTGGATCCGCAACCAGAGCTTTGCGGTATTCTTCCAGCGCCTTGTCGGGCTGGTTCGATCCGGTATAGATCTCGGCCAGACCGATAAATATCGATGCATCACCGGTCAGTTTCCGGCCGGCCTCGTTATAGTGGTAAACAGCCAGAGGATAGACTTTTTGTGCGGCCAGAATCTGCGCCAGCGCCTTGTGATAGAATGGATCGGAAATCGAGGCGAGTCCACGTGACAGCTCGACTGACGCCTCATCATTCATCCCTTTCCGGGCGTAGAGCAACCCCAGATTGCCGCTGGCTCGTGCAAAGGAAGGGGCTTGCTGCAGCGTGCGGCGATATTCTTCCATGGCGCCGTCAAAATTGCCGGCCCTCTCCTGCCGGAGTGCGCCCACGAAATGGGCGGCGGCGCCGTCAGGACATTGGGCAACGACTTTCGCCTCGGCCTGGCTCATCTGGGTCTCATCACGGATTGTGTCCAGCGTGCCGGCAATTTCAAGTGCTTCCTTGCAGGGATCAGAGCTGAATCCCCAGCTGAATCCGGTCAAAAGGATTGCCGCACTCAGCAGCAACAGGTATGTTTGCAGGATCTTCATAACGGGTGTTTCCTTTAGTAGTTAGAAGTTGTTTTCTGCAGAAAACAACTACACGTTAACGCACTTTTCCTGCTTATCAGGGGCAACTTCTGTCGGTAGTGCGGCGGGAGTATACACATCATCCGGCAATATTTCAATGCATTAGGCTAAATGCTTGATTATTTGACACAGTATGTTTAATAATAGGGAAGCTTTTGTTTGACGACGCCGGCTTCATCGGCAACATTTTGAAACTTGAGGAAACGATGAACAGAGACCTGGAAATTCTGATAATGACCGCCAGCGACCTTCCGACCATCCCGGTAGTCGCCACGAAGGTCATGCAGCTTATCGAGAGCGAAAGTGCGACGGCTGAAGAACTGGCCAAGGTCGTTGCCTCCGACCCGGCTGTTGCCGCCCGCGTGCTGAAAATATCGAACTCTTCCTTCTACGGCTGTCAGCGCCAGATCCAGACGCTGTCCCATGCGATTGTAGTGCTTGGCTTCGCTACCCTGAAGAGCCTGGTAGTGGCAGCGTCGGTTAAACAGGTCTATCAGCCCTATGGCCTTACTGAAAAGATGCTCTGGGAACACTCCTTCGGCGCCGGTCTTGCGTCACGCATCATCGCCAAGGAGACCCGTCTGGTAAGCCAGGAAGAGGCCTTCCTGGGAGGACTTTTTCACGATATCGGCAAGATCATCATGAACACCATGAACAAGCAGCAATTTCAGGATGTCATGCAGAGATGTTATAATGACGGGCTCACCTTTGCGGATGCTGAAAAGCAGGTGTATTCATACACGCATTCCGAAGTTGGCGGCCTGGTCATCAAAAAATGGAACTTTCCCGACATGCTGATGCATGCGGTTCTGAACCATCATATCCTTGAATTTGCGGAGGATGAAGATCCGTGTCAGGTCAACCTGACCTGCGTTGTCGGACTGGCCGATATGTTTTGTCACAAAGTGGGAATCGGCATACGCGAACCGGATGATGAACTTGATCTTGTGCAAACCGTTCCGGCTCAAAGGCTGGGCCTGAACGAACAGCGCATTGATGCTCTCCTGGAACGATTTATGGAAGCGTATGAAAAGGACAAAAGCTTTTTTAACTGAGTACTGAAAATCTTCCGCATTTTCTGAGGATCATTCCAGCAGCTCCCTAAGATAATCCAGAATGCTTTTCCTTGTTTTACCTTTCGATCGATCGCGGGCATCCTGGGATATTTCGATCAGATCTTTTTGCGGTGCCGGCACAACCTTTTTTTTATGATGTTCTGAAAAGCTGCCGCCGCTGTAGTTTCCCCCGGCTGTCGTCCCCTGAGCCCCGTCTATTCCCTTGACCGAATCCGGCATGCAGCACCCCGGTGCACCTTTTTAAGATGAAAATTGATTTTATCATTCTGAAATAGTATCATTATCTTCTTTTATCTTCAACGAAGGAAACACGATGATTCGCACCATTCTCACTTACCCGCACCCCTTGCTCAAGAAGAAATCCGCCCCGGTGACGATTATTAATGATTCAACCCGGGAACTCATCCAGGATATGGCCGAAACCATGTATGCCGCGCCGGGGGTCGGTCTGGCGGCACCCCAGATCGGCGTCCACCAGCGCGTCATCATTATCGACATCTCGGGAAAAAATGAACCGCCCGACCTGATTGTCGCAATCAACCCGGTTATTATTCATGCGGAAGGGGAATCCTACGAAGAGGAAGGGTGCCTCTCGGTACCGGACTATGCCGCCAATGTCAGACGTCATGCCCGCGTGGTCGTCAAGGCGCTCGACCTCGAAGGGGTCGAGCGCAGCTGGAATGCGGAAGATCTGCTCGCAATCGCGTTTCAGCACGAGATCGATCATCTTGATGGCATCCTGTTCGTAGACCATCTCTCGACGCTCAAGCGTGAGCTGTTCCAGCGCAAAGCCCGCAAAGCAGCAGAGGAGAAGAGATGACCGGCTGGAAAATCATTTTCATGGGAACCCCGGATTTTGCCTGTCCGACCCTTCAAAAGCTGATTGAGCGCGGTGAAAATATTGTGGCGGTTGTCACGCAGCCTGATCGCCCCAAGGGGCGCGGACAGAAGCTGATGCCGCCCCCGGTCAAGGAGTTGGCCGAAAAAAACGGCATCCCGGTATACCAGCCGCCCAAGGTACGTGATCCGGACTTCGTTGAGCTCATACGCGAACTGAAACCGGATGTCATCGTTGTCGTCGCTTTTGGTCAGATACTGCCCAAAGCGCTGCTGGAAATCCCGCCGCACGGCTGCATCAATGTCCATGCCTCGCTGCTCCCCCGCTATCGTGGCGCCGCTCCGCTCAACTGGTGCATCATAAATGGCGAGACCGAAACCGGGGTCACCACGATGCTGATGGATGTCGGCCTCGACACCGGCGACATGCTGCTGGTTCAAAAAACCCCGCTGGATGAAAACGAGGACATACTGTCGCTTCACGATCGCATGTCGGCAATGGGGGCCGGGCTGCTGGCAGAAACGCTGGACAGGCTGGCAGCCGGCGACCTTGTCCCGCAGCCGCAAAATGATGCCGACAGCTGTTATGCGCCGATGCTCAAAAAAGAGGACGGCATCATCGACTGGCATGCCGACGCCCGTACGATCCACAACAAGGTGCGCGGCCTGGCGGTCTGGCCGGGCGCCAGCACAACCATTGACAACCAGGCGCTGAAAATTTTCCGCACCCGCGTCGGCAACGGTTCCGGGGAACCCGGGGCGGTGTTGCAGGCAGCAAAAGGAAATTTTGAGGTCGCCTGTCAATCGGGCTCTCTTTTTCTGCTCGAACTGCAGCTGGCCGGGAAGAAGCGCCTTGACAGCACCAGTTTTCTGGCCGGCTATCCCGTTTCCGTGGGAACAGTGCTGGGCAGCGAACGGCACGAGGACTCACCGTAGTGCCGAAATCTCCGGAAACAACCACTCCCGCTCCGCCACGCAAACGGCTCTTCGTCACCCTGATGGGTGTAACCTGCCTGATCGTGGTCGCAGTCATCTTCCTGGCCTGGTGGATTCCCAACCGCGGCCTGGCCAACATTCACCCCAACCTGCCCCACATTGTCGGCATTATCATGGTGGTACTCTCCGGTGCGGCAATTCTCGGTACCGGTCTGCTCGTACTGACCACGGTACTGGGCAAGGACATCTTCCTGACCCGCTTCATGCGCCTGGTCGTGATCAAGTTTTTGTTGCCGGTCATCGAATTTGTGGGGAGGGTGATAGGGCTCGACAAGGATCGCATCCGGCAGTCTTTTATCGCCATGAACAACAGCCTGGTCACGTCCCAGCGGATGAAAGTAAGGCCGGACCGGATTCTGGTGCTGTTGCCGCACTGCATCCAGCTGTCCGACTGTGAAATCAAGGTAACCGGGGACATCCATAAATGCGTGAAATGCGGCCGCTGCAGTATCAAGGGATTGGTCGATATCGGACGGAAATATTCGGTTGATATATCGGTTGCTACCGGTGGCACCCTGGCTCGCAAGGTCATTGTTGAAAAACGGCCGAAGCTTGTGCTGGCGGTGGCCTGTGAGCGTGACCTGACTTCCGGCATCAAGGACTGCTACCCGCTGCCGGTCATCGGCATCCTCAACGAGCGCCCTTTTGGCCCATGCTTCAATACATTTGTGGATGTGTCAAAGATTGACGAGGCGTTACGTCTGGTGCTGGAGCACTAAAAGCCGTCCATCTGTTGACAAGCCGCCCCCGCAGGTCTTCAACAACCGTTCCCAGTGAACCGTGTTCACTGTACGTGACCCGCTCGACCTTCCCATCCGCACGCTCAACATAGTGAGAGGCTTCTCCGTCAGGCAGCTTCGGGAGATATTTCCCGCCGACATCCTCGTAGAGATCCACCTTGTAGAGCTCGGTGCCGTTTTCCCAGTTCCACTCCCCACCAAGATTGATAATGCCGTCATTCTCATACACCGTTGAACTGCCGTCCGGATTACGGTAGCCGACGTAATAGTTCCCCCCCTGCTTGTGATATACAGCGGCATCCATCGGAAACAGGTCGGCGCCGACCACCTCGCGGTATGTTCCCCCCTGAATCAGAAAAGATTTTTCAGCCTTGCTCAGGGGCCACTCGGAGGTCATCTTGTCCGGACTATGCGTGAGGATGGTGTTCTCTTTTTTCAGCACCGTCTGCCCCAACCGTCGATAGTCGGTATGAACCACGCTTCTGCGCGTGGCAATGTCATGAATTACAACCGCATCATCAAAGGCTTCAAGGGCCTCATGGTAGCGCTCGCGGCTCCAGACCCGCTCGATATAATCGTTGATGTCGCCATGTATGACGGAAGCGGCTTCAAACTCGCTGCGCGAACCGGTCAACCGTTGCGGGCGCTTCTCGGCGCACAGCGCCTGCCACAGCTCGGTATCGTGAGCCGTGTCGCCGCTGAACACCAGCGATTCCGTGGCGGTCTTGAATCTCAGGCCGATGCTCGGCACCCCGTGCCAGACCGGGGCATTGATCGCTTCAATCGTATAACCGACCGGGTCGTGATAGATGTTCCGGTTCTCCTCGTAGAAGGTAGGCGACGAAAAGGAATAGAACAGTTCCGGCTCGATCCATTCACGGTAGTCAGGGTCCTTGAACAGCAGCCTCGGAGCGCCGTTTCTGGCACTGATAACTATTTTTGCCCGCTCGGAGCCGACAGTCACACCCTGCGCGTCCACTACCTCAAGCTTCGAGCCGCCCGCACCGGTGTCCCGCCGTACAATCCGGTATTTTGCCCGTGGGCCGAGCGGCCGGAAATCGATGTAGTCATCATATGCAATATCCACGACCGTCTTTGAATCGTCGCCGAGACTTGTATTGAGCGCGGGAGCGGAGGAGACGAGGAGCCCTTCGTTGATGGTTTCCGAAGTAAAAACGGGGAGTTTATGGGAGATGTCCGGGGCATACATGTTGAACAGCGACAGGTCGGTAAACCAGCGCTTATGATCGTCGTGGCAATGGGTAATGATCAGTCCCTTGATGGTCTTGAGCCCGTGCCCGCCAATCTGCTGAAACAGCGGCGAGCCGCAGTCCACCAGAAAACTGCTGTCACCGATGCTTACCTGGTAGCCGATACTCTTTCCCATGGTGGAAAACGGGCCATAGTCCCCCAGTACCCGGACGAGAATTCCCTCAGTTGTCACATATCACCTCATTATATTAAAGTTCCGTCGCCTGTACACTTCAGGTGTTCCGGCATATTAATGCTGCCCGGACACTCCGTTTCTCGGGCAGCCGTTACAAAACCCGGGCCGTCTGATTTGCTTTCCGTCACGCATCATCAGCGGACTTCACAATCCACGCTACCTTGCTTGCCGCCGCCGCTGCTGCCGCTGCTGCCCTGCGGGCCGGCGCCTGAAGAAAACGCCGGCGGCGGCGTAAATTGCATTCCCGGATTGCGAGGCAAGATCACCGGCGGTTGCTGGAAGCTCGCTGTGTAGCCGAACTGCCCGGCGGAAAAGTTTTGCGAGCCGCCGCCGTTGGACAGGTGAATCATGCCGTCAATTACCTGTACGTAGAGGCCGGGTGCACGCCCCCCGATACCGCCTGGAGTTGGCGGGGAGTTATCCGCCAGGAGCAGCGGGGGCGGATTCCTGACCGGCGCTATTCCGACAGGCGCGGCATCCGTCATCACCGGTTGTCCGGATATATGTCCGGGATCGAGCGCCGCCAGGCTTGCGCGGCTGTATTCGGAAACCGCGGGCTCGGCTTCGGGAACGTACTCGGCGAGGAAAATGGTTCCACGGATACCGATAGTAGCCGTCGGAGTCTTCATCTCGTAGCTGTCCTGGTTGCCCCGTTTTCCGATCTGCCCGGTAATTGCCCTGAGCCCGCCCTTGATCAGTTTGTAAGAGGCAAGATCATCCTTGGGCTTTCCCTGGTCGTAACTGAATTTCTCGACCTTGAACTGGCAGTTCGGCTTCAGGGTCACCTCGCCGCCATCGGTAAACTTCAGGCGGGCATAGGTGCGCTTCTCCGTCACCACGGTATCCCCCTCATCGACCTTCGAGCCGATCGAGATCGCCTTGGTGGCGCCGTCGGCCTTGCGGACGACAAGCGGACCGGAGAGGTGGGTCACTGTGGCAGCCTGTCCCGCGAATACCATGGTTGCCACAAGCAGCAGCAGACCGGAGACAAGCAGGCTAATTGCAGTAATTTTTCTTGGGTTTGGCATCTTTTTTATCTCCTGACGATGTTTGCTGCTCCTGACCGTCTTTATCTTTGGGTTTGTCCTTGTCGTCTTTTTCCTTGTCTTTGCCGTTCTTATCCTTGTCGCTGTCTTTACCGCCGTTATCCTTCACGCCGCCATCCTTGCCGGAACCGGCGGCGTCTTTGTTGCCGACGCCATTCTGCTCTTTTAATCCACTGTCACCGGCCTGGGCAACTGTCTTGGCTGGTGAGCTATCGGAAGAGCCGGAGGTACTTTGAGTACCTGTCTGAGCTGGTGATCCGTTGGAGCTTGACTGCGAAGATGAATCCAGCGGCTTCGCCAGGGAAACAAGCATTAATCCGGGCGGGGCAACGGGAGTGGTCTCAATCGTGTTAATGCTGCTTACAATCTGGGCAGTTGCCGGTGTCGAAGCCGTCGTCGTGACCGGCGGCAGAACCGTACTGCAACCCGGAGTTGCCGGGTTTGTCGTGCAGGTCGCCAGGCTCGGCAGGACGGCGCTGCAACCGGGAGCCGTCGGGGTGGTCGTGCAGATATCAATCGTCGGCAAAACTGCGCTGCAGCCCGGAGCCGTCGGGGTTGTTGTACAAGCGGCCAGGCTTGGGAGAACGGCTGAACAGCCGGGAGCAGTTGGTGTGGTTGTGCAGATCGACAACGGCGGCAGCACGGCGCTGCAGCCCGGAGCGGTCGGCGTAGAAGTACAGAGTGCAAGGGTCGGCAGGACTGCAGTACAGCCCGCTGCCGTCGGGGTGGTCGTGCAGATAGACAGCGACGGCAGTACTGCGCTGCAGCCAGGTGCGCCCGGAGTAGTAGTACAAAGTGCGAGTGTTGGCAGAACCGCGGAACAGCCCGGTGCCGTCGGTGTAGTCGTACAGGTCGACAGCGGCGGCAGTACGGCGCTGCAGCCCGGAGCGCCCGGAGTTGTCGTGCAGGTGGCCAGGGTGGGCAGGACTGCGGCACAGCCCGGTGCTGTCGGGGTGGTCGTGCAGATCGACAGCGACGGCAGCACGGCGCTGCACCCCGGCGAGGCCGGTGTAGTAGTACAGAGTGCGAGGGTCGGCAGAACCGCGGTACAACCCGGCGCAGTCGGGGTGGTCGTGCAGATCGACAGCGACGGCAGTACTGCGCTGCACCCCGAAGAAGCGGGGTTGGTTGTGCAGGAATCCAGGCTCGGCAATACTGCCTTGCAGCCGGGAGCGTTAGGTGTAGTCGTGCATAGCGCCAGCGTCGGCAGGACAGCGGCACACCCAGGCGCCGTCGGGGTGGTCGTGCAGACCGACAGCGGCGGCAGCACGGCGCTGCAGCCCGAGGAAGCCGGGTTGGTTGTGCAGGAATCCAGGCTCGGCAGGACCGCCTTGCAACCGGGAGCGTCGGGTGTAGTCGTGCATAGTGCGAGAGTCGGTAAAACTGCTGAACAGCCCGGCGCCGTCGGCGTGGTCGTGCAGATCGACAGCGTCGGCAGTACGGCGGTACACCCCGAAGAAGCAGGATTGGTTGTGCAGGAATCCAGGCTCGGCAGCACCGCCTTGCAGCCGGGAGCGTCAGGTGTAGCTGTGCAGAGCGCCAGCGTCGGCAATACGGCTGCACATCCCGGCGTCGTCGGGGTAGTCGTGCAGATAGACAGTGACGGCAGCACGGCGGAACATCCGGGAGCCGTAGGGGTGGTGGTGC
>DATNCC010000228.1:0-3579 GCA_035571735.1 Dongiaceae bacterium
CAGGTCGGCAACCCCGGTCACCGATTTCATCAAGGCCGAATTCATCAACCACCAGTCCCAGTCTCCCGGTGACACCGAGGAGGTGGTGATGACCGCTTTGGTGCCTATCAACATCGGAGGCCCTGCGGTAGCACCTCCCGGATTCACGGTATCGGGCAATGTGGTAGATCCGACCGGGGCACCGGTAAGTGGAGCCAGTGTTCAGCTTGAGCCCCTTTCCCTGGCCGGTTCTGCTCCGCCGCCGGTCGTGACAGACGCCACCGGAAAATTTGTCTTTTCAGGCATAGTCAGCACCAGTTACAAGGTTACCCCGACGCTGGCCGGCCACGTATTTACGCCCGCGTCTACGCAGGTTGTGGTCAATGACCAGAATATTGTCGTCCCTAAGATGTTAATGAGTCTATTCACTTTATCACCGAACAGTTATACGTTGAACGAGGCCATAGATTCTCTGAAATCGGCAGTCGGGATCAAGACTCCCACGCCGGCCGAAAAATTCCGGTTCGATGTGTCGCCTGTTTTCAACGGCATTCCGGCGCCGGATGGCGTCCTCGACGTTAAGGATTCACTCAATATACTGAGAATGGTTATTGGATTGAATCCCTTGTAAATAGCCCGCTCCTGCCGCCCTTGTCTGGTGCTCAACGGCCGGGGCGGCAGCTGGTGTGTTTCAATAAAGGGCTTCGCGAGGATATTCGGCGAGGCCCTTTATTGTACTTTAGAATCTGTAAAGAGATGATGAATTCCCGATTATTGGAGGCGGCACCTTGAGTATTGCGATGACAGCAAAGGAAATCAGTGAAGCCTGGCTCAAATATATCGAAGATACTTTCCTGGTCGAGAACGGCTGCGATCGTCCCGATGTAGGCGAAAAGTTCAAATTCCTCGAAGAGAGCGGCGAGTTGGGGTTGGCCAGGGAGCGCGACAGGATCACCACTGACATGTTACTTGCGGAAATACTGAGCGGCTCACCGGAGTCTCGAAGCAAGATGTTCTCCATCACAGGCCCGGGTTCGCTGGCTCTTGTTCGGGATCGGATTCAATGCGGAACCCAGCTCCTGGTCGGGTTTGTACAAAAAGGGGTACAGATAAACATCGAAGGCGAGGAGGAGCACGCGCTGGAGGATTTTTTCCGGCAGATGCTTTTTCAGAGGCCTGTGTAATAATAAAATTTAACTAAGGAGGTTACAAATGAACGGCAGAGAATTGAAAACAACAGTTGCGATATGTTGCACGGGTCTGGTATTGACTGCTTTATTGTCCGCCTGCGGTGGCAGTTCAGACTCGACGCCGACGACACCGACGACAACGACGACAACGACCCCCGTCTCATTTTCAGCAAAAATTCAGCCGATTTTCAATGCGCGCTGTCTCGGTTGCCATACCACAACTGGCGCCGCGAGCATACTCGTATTGAATTCTGGCGCATACAACAATCTGGTTAACAGGCCAACCGCTGCCGCCTCCACACCAACGCCTCAAGGAATCCTGGTCAAGCCCGGCGACTCCGCCAACAGCATATTATATCAGAGAGTCAGCGGGATCGGCCTTCCGAGTGTCCAGGAACGAATGCCGCTGGGAGGGCCTTTTTTATCAGCGGAGGATCAAAACCTTATCAAGACCTGGATAGACGAGGGAGCGAAAAACAACTAGAGCCATGTATCTTCTGTCAAGGGAGGCTTTAAGGTTTCTCCTGTGGCAGCGAGGAGTAAAAGGGTAGGCATTTTGCGCAGATTGAAAAGGGGGCGGACTTCACGAGTCCTCCCCCTTTTCAATGCAATCATTGCATGATAATCCACCTGTCCGTCACTTGCCGGCAGCGTACCCGGTCAACAGTTTCTTCAGATTCTTTACCTCTTCCGATGTGTTCTCATTCTTTCCGGAAACGATGTCAGCGGCGCTGATCTTCTGTTTGCCGTAGAATGCGTCATTGGAGGCATGATCGATTTGGACCGTGGTGCTGGCCAGCGAAACATCAGCAAATGCTCCACGAGCGCGAACATACGAATTGATTTCCGTCTTCGGCTCCTCTTTGGCAGCAGTTTTCACATTTTTTACCAGTGGTCCCGGCTGTATCTTGACCTTGATGTCCATGTAGAGCTTGTCTTTGATAATAGCGTCGACTCTCTCCTTGCCCTTGAACACCAGGATGATGTCCATCGGCTCTCCTACCATCTGCCAGCCGAGAGTGCCGCCGCTGAGGGTGATAAAAACGGGGTCGCTCCAGGTTCCCTCGCTGTCGTGCGCCAGCAGGACTCCGCTCACACTCCTGCCGCTCACCATAAAATCGTTCTTGTTTGCCCCTGGAAACACGGCAATGCCTTTGGCACCTTGAAGCAACTCAGACGGAATCCTCTCCTTCTTAATGGCGGTGATTTCCTTGAGTACTCTGATCACATTGCCGACGTCTTTCGGTCTTTCTTTCGCCATGGCAGTCGAAATCGACATGCAGAATAATAGCGTTGCAGTTACTGCAAAAACAAAACAGCTTTTCTTCATCAGTTTTCTCCTATGTGTTTGTGGGACGACTGCTAATCAAATTTATCAGCGGTTCAATAAAAGTCAAGTTTGATGCGCTGGGGCCAAGCAGGATAATTCTTCTTTTTTGCTTGGCCAATGTTGCAAGGAGCCAGACTTGTGTTAAATTTATAAAAATGCAATCACAAGTTTCACTGATTATCTGAGATTTACTTCGCTTGCCGGCTTTAACTTGATTTATCCTTGTAAAAATTTTGGCAAGGATAATAAATTGACAATAGGTAAATGTTAAGTCATATCGGGCAAATACAGCTAAGGACAATTTGATACTGTTCGAAAATTCTGCTGCCATATGTCATGTGATGCTACACGCGGACAGTGTAACTGCTTGAAAAAAATCATCTTTTAGTAATTGCTGTCTCGATGGCATGATCCGTGCTTGAAGTATTTAAGTTAAACTTTTTCAAGCACATAGATGCAAGATTCGCTACTCGCAGCAATATATCCTCTTCAAGGCGGTGAACCATGAAAAAGTGCACTTATTTTAGCGCGGTGTTATCCCTGGTAATTATGACCCTCTTCGGCTGCGGTGGCGGCGGTGGCGGCGGTGGCGGCGCAACGCCGACACCTGCGACCGGTTCCACAACCATCACCGGTGTTGCTGCCAAGGGCCCCATTAGTGGTGGCACAGTCAAGGTGTTCGCCATAAAGGACGGCCAAGTCGACAGGACCGCCGAGATTGGCAGCGGAGCCACGGACGGCAGCGGTGCATACACGGTTACCATTCCTCCTGACAAAACAACCACCGGCCCGGTGCTGATCGAAGTGTCGAACGGTTCTTTCTCCGATGAGGCAACCGGCCTTACCGGCGTCGCCCTGAAAGTACCGTTACAGGCTGTTGTTTCCAGTGTTACGGACGGCGATAAGATCGCAGTCACTCCCTTGACTCACCTGGCCGTCAAGCAGGTCGAAGGGATTGGAAATTTCAGCGCTCAGCAAATCGACGACTCCAATAAACAGATTGGCCTTTTCTTCAAGGTGGATGACATCATTAAATCACAACCCTTCGATTCAACCAAGGATGCGCCCGCAGGGGTAAGC
>DATNCC010000229.1:0-13638 GCA_035571735.1 Dongiaceae bacterium
GCCCCCAAAACCTGCGCAGGTAGCCAGCCTGGTGCCGACACCGTAGACATCAGCCATCCCCCCCTCGCTTCGTACCGACTCGATCACGTATTCATCCAGATCATTTGATACCACGATTCTGACACCGCTGAAGCCGGCCTCATCCAGCATTCTCCGTGCTTCCCGTGAGAGGTAGGCCAGATCGCCCGAATCGATGCGAATACCGCCTAATTCATGCCCGTGTTCGCGCAACTCCCGCGCAACGGTGATCGCGTTCGGGACGCCCCGTTTCAAGGTGTCATAGGTATCTACCAGGAGGATGGTGCTGTCCGGGAATGAACCGGCATAGGCCCGGAAGGCGGTCAGTTCATCGGGGAACGCCTGTACCCAGCTGTGGGCCTGGGTTCCGCGTACCGGCAGACCGAACAGCTTGCCGGCCATCACGTTGCTCGTGCCTCTGCACCCTCCAACGCACGCGGCCCGGCTTGCCGACAGGCCGCCATCCGGTCCCTGCGCCCGGCGCAGACCGAACTCCACAACCTCCGCCCCGGCAGCGGCGTGGCAGACACGAGCCGCCTTGGTAGCCGTCAGGGTCTGGAAATTGATGATGTTCAACAGCGCCGTCTCGACGAACTGAGCCTCGGCGAGAGTCCCTTCCACGGTAAGGAGCGGCTCGTTGGCAAATACCACCGACCCTTCCGCCGGCGCCGTGACCCTGCCGCGGAACCTGAATTCACGCAGAAAATCAATAAAGCGGGGCTTGAACAGACACAACCCCGCCACATATTCGAGATCCTCCTCGGAAAAGCAAAGCTCCTCAAGGAATTTCAGCGCCGTCTCCAGACCGGCAAAAACCGCATATCCCCCTTCGAACGGATTGGTGCGAAAATAGAGATCGAACACCGCCCTGCTCTCCGTCTTTCCTTCTTCCAGGTAGCCGGCCAGCATGGTCAGTTCGTAGAGGTCGGTCAGTAGTGGCGAATAGCGCATTTCAGTACAGGTTGTCGTAGTCGCCGCTGACATACGGCATGATCGACGGCCGGGTTTCATGGTCCAGTCCGGGAATAGTTTCGCAGACATCGCAGAGATACTTGTCGCCGATGTACTGGTACGTCGAGTGTTTGCAGTCACCGCTCCAGATCCGGACGTCACAGAAATCGTCCCTTTCACCGGCGGTTTCGGAGAAATTCGTATCCAACATGTTGAACACCTCCCTTTTGGCTCATTATAACACAGTCACAAATTGTTTTGATCAATGCTCGTGATGAAGATGCGGCGCTGCGTGGCTCAGTCGCTTGATGACCGGGCCGGCCGCACATGCGATGCATTCGACCTGCAGGGTAGTGTGGGAAATTTTGAACCTGTCCATCAGCATGTGCTCAACCCCATGAATGACATCGGCCTGGCAATGTTTGTGATCGTCATCCACATCCAGGTGGGCGGAAAGGGCGACAATGTGGGAGCAGATGGTCCAGACATTCAGATGGTGAACGTCCTTTACCCCGGAAGCGGCACGGATGCTTTCGGCAACATCCGTCACCTTGAGATTACGCGGCACACCCTCCAGCAGGATATGGGTTGCCTCCCGCAGAACCCGCCAGGACCCCCAGAATACAATGCACCCGATGCCGATCGAGATGGCGGCATCCACGATAAACCAGCGCCAGAAGTACATGACGACACCACCTGCGATAACGCCGACAGAAGCGGCTGCATCGCCGATGACGTGCAGAAAGGCGCTATGGACGTTGAGATCGTCATGGGAGTGCTGGTGCAGGGCCGATGCCGCCAGCAGGTTCATTGCCAGGCCGATTGCGGCGATGATCAGCATCGGCAGGCTGTTGACCGGTTCCGGATGCAGCAGCCGCCCCCACGCTTCGTAGAAGATGCCGATTGCCATCAGGAAGATGGTGACGCCGTTGATGAATGAGGCGAAGACCTCGCTCCGATGCCATCCGAAGGTGCGGGTTTCCGAAGGCGCCAGCATCGACAGTTTGATCGCACCAAGCGAGAGCAGCAGGGCGAACAAATCCAGAAAGACGTGGGCCGCGTCGGAGAGCAGGGCCAGGGAGTTGGTCCAGATGCCGCCGATAATTTCGGCGACCAGAGTTACCGCGGTCAGGAGTACGGCCCAGGTAATCCTCCCGGCAATACTTCTGTCGTGGTCATGTCCGCACATCTCATGTCCGCTCATTATCTCTCCCCGATCCGGATCCCTCTTACCCATCCTATGGTACAATAGTACCAAAATAGATGGAATATAACCAGTGCCCGCCCGTAAAATCCGGATGAGACACGATCATGTTCCGGTCACGACAGGGGGAGTGCGGCATGCCGACATATGTTGTCACCTGCAACTTCTGCGGCACGGCCAACAGGATTCCGGCCGAAAAAGAGGGCAAAAGCGGGCGTTGCGGCAACTGCCACAAGGAACTGCCGCCGATGTACTACCGGCCGCAGCAGTTAAACGAGCGTACCTTCGACACGTTCATCAAGAGTTACGGCGGCCCGGTACTGGCCGAGTTCTGGGCGCCGTGGTGCCCGCACTGCAGGGCGTTCGAGCCGACGGTGCGCAAGGTGGCCGAGATGCTGGCAGGTACCGCGGTCGTGGTGCAGGTCAATACCCAGGAAAATCCGGGTTTGGCGGGACGTTTCGGCGTGAACGGCATTCCTGCGTTATTCCTGCTGAAGGAGGGGAGGATTGTCGATCAGCTGTCCGGCGCCCGGAGCAGTGAAGAGGTAATCGCCTGGTTCCGCCGCCACCGGTGACGGTTACCGTGGTAATGCGTCATGGCGGAAAGATTCCTGCTTGTCATGTTTCAAAAATCTGAAATACTGTTGCTGTAGGTCTTGATGCATGGATTCAGTCTGATACGCGGAGGATACCGATGGAAGCCAGGTTGAGAAACATAGTGCCGGATCAGGAACTGATCAGATTCTACGAGCAGATGTTTGTTTCAAGGGAATTCGAGGAGCGGTGCGCCGAACAGTACACGAAGGGGAACATCACCGGTTTCCTGCACCTCTACAGCGGCCAGGAGGCGGTAGCCGTCGGCGCGACTGCAGGGCTGCACCGGGATGACTACATCCTTTCCGCCTACCGTGAACATGCCCAGGCTATCGTGCGGGGCGCCGAGCCAAGGCGGGTCATGGCCGAGCTGTTCGGCAAGGCCACCGGAATCTGCAAGGGGAAGGGGGGGTCCATGCACCTTTTCGCCCCCTCTCTCAACTTCATGGGCGGTTATGCCATCGTCGGCGGGCAGTTCCCGATCTCGGTCGGTCTGGCCTTTGCCGCACGGTACCGGGGCGAAGACCGTATCGCCGCCTGCTTCTTCGGCGACGGGGCCGTCAACCAGGGCACCTTCCATGAATCCCTCAACTGGGCACAGCTCTGGCAACTGCCGGTGCTGTTCATCTGCGAGAACAATTTCTACGGCATCGGTACCGAAGTCCATCGTTCCTCGGCGCTGGCATCCATCCATAAACGCACCTGCGGCTATGATATCCCTTCCGAAAAGGTGGACGGCATGGACGTGATCGCCGTCTACCGGGCCGTCAAGTATGCCGCCGAAAAGGTCCGCGAGAGCGGTCGTCCCTACTTCATCGAAGCGACTACCTACCGGTTTAGAGGCCATTCGATGGCAGACCCGGCCAAATACCGTTCGGCGGCGGAGCACGACATGTGGAAGGCCCGCGACCCGCTCCCCAATTACGCCAAGCGGTTGCTCGAGGAAGGGATTGCCACCCGCGAGGCGCTGAATGTTATCGAGGCCCGCTGCCGCGCAACCTTGGACGAAGCGGTAAAGTTTGCCGAGGAGTCTCCCTGGCCGGAAGACAGTACCGTATGGGAGGATATCTATGTCTGAGATGACCTATAGAGATGCGCTGAATCTGGCCTTGAAGGAAGAGATGCGCCGCGACCCGTCGGTGTTCGTGCTGGGGGAGGACGTTGCCCTGTACGAGGGATCGTTCAAGGTGACCCGCGGCCTGCTGGCCGAGTTCGGCGAGGAGCGGGTCAGGGATACCCCGATCTCTGAGAACACCATCATCGGGGTCTCGGTCGGTGCCGCCATGGGGGGGTTGCGGCCGGTGGCCGAACTGATGACCGTCAACTTCGCCCTGCTGGCCATGGACCAGATCGTCAACCACATGGCCAAAATCCGCTCGATGTTCGGCGGGCAGACCTTCCTCCCCATGACAATCCGCATGCCGGGCGGCGGCGGCAGCCAGCTCGGCGCCCAGCACTCACAGAGTCTCGAAACCTATTTCATGCACTGTCCCGGCATGCATGTCCTTTATCCGGCCACTCCGGCCGACGCCAGGGGGCTGCTTAAAAGCGCCATACGGAACAACAATCCGGTCATCTTTCTGGAACACGAACTGCTCTACAACAGCAAGGGAGAGGTGCCGGATGATCCGGACCATCTGGTGAAGATCGGCACTGCGGATGTGAAGCGCCCCGGTGAGCATGTAACCATCGTGGCCTACGCCCGCATGACCGTGCTGGCCCTGCAGGCGGCCGAGGAACTGGCCCGGGAGGGGATCTCCTGCGAGGTGGTCGATCTGCGCAGCCTGGCGCCGCTGGACGAGAATGCCATCCTGGCGTCGGTCCGAAAAACCGGTCGGGCCGTGGTGGTGGAGGAGTGCTGGCGCACGTGCGGTCTGGGTGGCGAAATCGCCTCCCGAATCTACGAGAACTGCTTCGATATCCTCAAGGCACCAGTAAAAAGGGTGTCCGGTCTCGACGTACCGATGCCGTATTCGCGCAAGATCGAAAAGATCTGCCTGCCGCAGGCGGAGACCATCGTTCAGGGCGTTAGAGACGTTATGTCCGGTGCATATTAAATCAATAAACAACAAGACATTACTCACGCAACGACGCAACGTCGCAACGAAAATCAGAAACTTAACAGAATGAAGATAAAATATCTTTGATTGGACTACCGCTTGTTTTTACGTTGCGTCGTTGCGTTCGTTGCGTGAAATCGCTTTTCAGGATTAAAGGAGAACTCCATGGCCATTGAAATCATCATGCCCAAGCTGTCCGACACCATGACGGAAGGGCTGTTTGCCGGCTGGAAAAAGAGCGTGGGGGACCGTATCGAGCGGGGGGATGTCATTGCCGAAGTGGAAACCGACAAGGCGGTCATGGATCTCGAAGCGTTCGCCTCGGGCATTCTGATCAAGACCATGGTCCATGGCGGCGAAAACGTTCAGGTGGGAACCGTACTCGGTCTGATCGGTGAAGCGGGTGAAATGGCCGCTTCAGCCGCCTCCGGCCAGCCCGTATCACCGGCTGCGGCAGCCGTGAGTCAGGCGGCAGAGGCGGCTCCGAGGCAGGAAGCTCCACCGGAAACCGCGGTTGCTGCGGCAATTCACCCGGAAATGGATCACGAGAAGGCGTCTCCGCTGGTGCGCCGCCTGGCGCGCGAACAGGGGATCGACCTGGAACGGGTCACGGGGAGCGGGCCGGAGGGGAGGATCACCCAGGATGATCTGGTCTCTCTTGCCGGACAACAGCCGGGGAAACCTGAAGCTGCCGCGCCGTCCGCCGCAGCGGAGACGGGTGTATCTGCAGAGGGCGCCCCGGCAACCCCGATGCGGAGAGCCATCGCGGCAACCGTTGCCGAGTCGTGGCAGACCATTCCCCACTTCTCGGTTACCGTTGAAATCGATATGGAGGCGTGCAGCGAGATCGTCCGCGAGCTGAAGGAAGGGCCCGATCCGGTCGGCTACAACGCTCTGGTAATAAAAGCCTGTGCCCGTGCATTGCTGAAGTTCCCGCTGCTCCGTTCAGGCGACCCCGGCTCCTCCAGCGATATCAATATCAATTTTGCCGTGTCGAAGCCGGATGGACTGCTGATGCCGGTTATCAGGCGGTGCCAGAGCCTTTCCGTTGCGGAGATCGAGAGCGAGTCCTCCCGGCTGGCCGATAAAAGCCGGGCCGGCCGGCTTACCTCCGAAGAGATGTCGGGAGGTTCCTTCTCCGTGTCGAATCTGGGGATGTACGGTGTGGATGAGTTTACCGCCCTGATCATGCCGGGACAAACCGGCATTCTTGCCGTCGGCGCCGTGGTAAAGCGCCCGGTAGTGCGGAGCGGGCAGCTTGCGGTGGCGGCGACCATGCGGGTCACCCTCTCCAGCGATCACCGCACGGTAGATGGCGCCTATGCCGCTTCGTTCCTGGCGGAATTGCGCTCCAGTCTGGAGAAACCGGTTTCGCTGCTGATGTAATAAATAAAAACCAGTATATTAAAATAATATATGTATTTAAATACGCACGGATATTACCATTCTCACCCCATATCCGCATCAAAAGAATGCCGTATACATCCGATATAAAATTGTGTTATTAAACAGAAATTTCAGAATATCTGCCAGATCTTCTCTTTTGCCTGATGCCAACGGCATGTAACTATATTTTTGCTTAACAGCTGATCGCTCTTCGGTACAGAAACATCCAACTAAATGGAGTCAGTCAATGGTCAGGGATAAGAAACCCTTACAAGGCATGAATTCAACCGCGGCCGCGCCGGAACCGGAGAAGGCCGCGCCCGATCACACCGCATCAGTGGATGCGTCACCCTGCCTCGTCGTCGGTATCGGCGCTTCCGCCGGCGGCCAGGAGGCCCTGGAGCAGCTCTTCACCTCGATGCCCGCCAACTGCGGCCTCGCCTTCGTGGTGATCATGCACCTTCACCCCGATGGGCCGTCGTATCTTCCCGAGATCCTGGGACGCTGCACCCCCATGCCGGTGGTGACGGCGGAAGACGGGATGACCCTGCGGCCTGACGCGGTCCATGTGATCCCCCCCGGTGTAAACCTGACCATTGCCGAAAGGCACATTCGACTGGAATCCGCAGAGCGGACGCGAAGGGCGCATCATCCAATCGACCATTTCTTCAAATCGCTTGCCGCCGAGGCCAAAGGCCGCAGCGTTGCGGTGGTTCTCTCAGGTTTCGGCATCGACGGCTCCGCCGGAATCAAGGCGGTCAAAGATGCCGGTGGGGCGGTTCTGGTACAGGAGCCCGCCTCGGCCGTCAACCACGCCATGCCCAAAAGCGCGATAGCCACCGGCGCGGCGCACTTTATCCTTCCCGCGGAGGAAATAGCTCCCAAGATCGCCGAGATCGCCCGGGGGAATTGTGTCCTCCCGCACAACTCGTGCCGGGTAGCCACCCTCGACGACGAACTGGGCGCCATCTTCCGTGTCGTCAAAAGCAAGACCGGTCATGATTTCAGCTCCTACAAGGCGAACACCGTCATGCGCCGCATCGAGCGTCGCATGGCGATAAACGAAGTAAGCGGCATCGGAAAGTATGTCGCACTGATCGAGGAGAACCCGCAGGAGGCTCAGGCACTCTGCCAGGACATTCTGATCGGTGTGACCAGCTTCTTCCGCGATCCGGAGGCGTTCGAGATTCTGCGGCACGAGGTCATTCCCCGTCTGTTCGATGGGCGGGACCCCGAGGATCCGGTGCGCATCTGGCACGCATGCTGTGCTACCGGCGAAGAGGTCTACTCCATGGCCATCCTGATCCAGGAACATTTGAGCGAGCATGGGCTAAACGCCAAGGTACAACTCTTTGCCACCGACATCGACGAGACGGCCATTGCCCAGGCCCGGGCCGGAATCTATCCCGACGACATCGAACACGACCTGGGAAGGGAGCGGCTTGAAAAGTTCTTCAACAGGATCGACGGCCGCTGGCAGGTGAAGAAGCAGATCAGGGAGATGGTCGTCTTCGCCCATCACAGCCTGATCAAGGACCCCCCCTTCTCCCGGCTCGACCTTCTGGTCTGCCGCAACTTCCTGATCTACCTCAACCCCGACATGCAGAAGCGCCTGATCACCCTCTTCCACCAGGTGCTGAAGAGCGGCGCGGTTCTTTTCCTGGGCAGTGCAGAAACAGTGGGACGTAACTCGGAGCTGTTCGCCACTATCGACAACAAGTGGAAGATCTTCGAACGCCTGGAGAGCAAGCGCAGGATGGAGACCGTCTTTCCCCTTGCCACCTCCGTCCGGATGCCGACGCTTCATCGTCGCGCCCGTCCCGCCGAGGCGGAGGAGCCGAGTCCCGGCATCGCCGCGGAACGGCTCCTCATGGAGCGCTACTCCCCCCCCTGCGTGGTGGTCAGCGACAAGTTCGAAACGGTGCATGTCTCCACCCGCCTGAGCCGTTTTCTGGAGGTGCCGACCGGGGAGCCGACCAGGGATATCCTGCGGATGGCCAGGGAGGACCTGCGGCCGACCCTGCGGGCGGCGATCTACAAGTCATTCGCGGAGCAGAAGCGGATCGAGTTTCGCGGGGTGAAGGTCGCCGATGAAGGGTATGAGTCAACGGTAAATCTTATCGTGGAGCCGCTCGGCCCGACACCGGGCAGCAAGTTGGCGATGGTGGTCTTCGAGCCGTGTTCCACGCCCGCGCAGACGGCCGGTCCTTCCGGGGAGGGAGAGACCCTGCACGGCAAATCCTCCAAGGAGACGCTTATCCGCCAGCTCGAGGAGCAGTTGCGCGTCACCCACGAGCAGTTGCAGGCCACCTCGGAGCAGCTTGAGACCTCCAACGAGGGGTTCATGTCGGCCAACGAAGAGCTGATGTCGATCAACGAGGAGTTCCAGTCCGCCAACGAGGAGTTGCAATCGACCAACGAGGAGCTGGAGACCTCCAAAGAGGAGCTGCAGGCCCTGAACGAGGAGTTGATCACGGTCAACGCCGAGCTGCAGGGGAAGGTGGAGGAGCTGAACCAGGCCACCAGCGACATGGAGAATCTCCTCTCCAGCTCCGGGGTTGCCACCCTTTTCCTGGACCGGGAACTGCACATCAAGGGCTTCACCCCGGCCGTTGCCGAAATCTTCAACCTGATCCAGTCCGACATCGGCCGCCCTTTCAGGCACCTTGCCGGCAAGATCGACTGGCCCACCCTTACCCAGGATGCGGAGACGGTGCTGGCGGGACAGCCGTTCGCCGAACGGGAGGTGACCAGCCTGGACAGGGAACGCTGCTACCTGAAGCGGATCTTCCCCTATCGGACCCAGGGGGGAACGATCGACGGCGTCGTGGTCATCTTCATCGACATCACGGAGCGCAAGCGGATGGAGGAGCGAACCGTCCATCTCGCCTCGTTCCCGCAACTCAACCCGAACCCGATCGTGGAGGTGGATTCCGCAGGCAGGATCATCTTTGCCAATCCGGCCACCGGAAAGATCCTGGATTCACTCGGAATGGACGCCGCGGATGTAAATGTTTTTCTTCCCGCCGATCTGGACCGCATATTGCGGGA
The DNA here is from genome assembly GCA_035571735.1 of Dongiaceae bacterium. Lineage (GTDB taxonomy): Bacteria > Desulfobacterota > Desulfuromonadia > Geobacterales > Pseudopelobacteraceae > JACRCG01. The sequence continues at coordinate 9,265 of DATNCC010000229.1, forward strand.
GTGGGACCGGAAAAGCGAAGCGACCCTGCACCGCGAAATTACCGTCGGGAACAAGACATTTGGCGAGTCCATCTTCCTTACCCCGCTGTTCGATGTCGCGCGCATCTACGCCTTCGACATCACGGAGCGCAAACACGCGCAAGAGGCGCTTGCCGAGAGCGAGCAGCGCATCCGGCACAAACTGGACAGTATCATTGCTCCGGAAGGAGACATCGGGAACCTGGACCTTGCCGACATCATTGATGCTCAGTCGCTCCAGGCGCTGGTGGATGATTTTTACGAGCTTACCGGCATGCCGATGGGCTTGATTGATCTCAAGGGCAGAGTGCTGGTCGGGGTGGGTTGGCAGGCGATCTGCACTCAATTCCACCGCGTCAATCCCGAGACCTGCAAAAACTGCATCGAAAGCGACACCCTGTTGTCGGCGGGCGTCCCCCACGGCGAGTACAAGGTTTACAAGTGCAGGAACAACATGTGGGACGTTGCTACTCCGGTCATGGTCGGAGACAGGCAGTTCGGCAACCTCTTCATGGGGCAATTCTTCTTCGACGACGAGCCGATTGATTACGAGCTCTTCCGGTCGCAGGCGAAGGAATACGGGTTTGACGAAAAGGAGTACATCGCCGCCCTCGAAGCCGTGCCAAGGCTGAGCAGGGAAACCCTGAACATCAGCATGGCCTTCTTCATGAAGCTTGCCGATATCCTTTCAAAGCTGAGTTACAGCAATCTCAAGCTGGCCCGCTCCCTTGCGGAACGCGACTCACTGATGGAGTCGCTGCATGAGAGCGGGCAACAGAACGAGTTCCTGGCGCACATTCTTGAAGTCGCTTCCCAGCCATTATCGGTAGGATACCCGGACGGACGCCTCGGACTGTTCAACCATGCCTTTGAAGAGCTCACAGGATACACCGGGGATGAACTGCGCTCGATCGACTGGGACCGGACTCTCACGCCGCCCGAATGGCGGAAGATCGAGCATGAAAAGCTGGAAGAACTGCGGCGTACCGGCCGGCCGGTAAGATACGAGAAGGAGTATATCAGGAAGGATGGCAGCCGGGTTCCGATTGAGCTCCTTGTGCACATAGATGCCGATGCGGATGGGAAACCACTCTATTACTATGCCTTCGTCACCGACATCTCGGAGCGCAAGTGGGCCGAGGAGGAGATTCGGCGGCGTGTGGAGGAACTTCGCGCCAGCAATGTGGAACGCGAACATACCATAGAATTTCTCCGCCTGGTGAACGAATGTTCATCCACCAGGGGCTTGATCGAGGCGGCGACAGGTTTTTTCCGTGAAAAATCGGGGTGCGAGGCTATCGGAATCAGGCTGAGGGATGATGACGATTACCCCTATTTCGAAACGCATGGTTTCCCGCGGGAATTTGTGCAGTTGGAAAACTCCCTTTGCTGCCGCGACCGCGACGGCGAAGTCGTACGCGACAGCGAGGGCAACCCGGTCATCGACTGCATGTGCGGCAACGTGATCTGCGGGCGCTTCGATCCGGCAAAACCCTTCTTTACGATCCACGGGAGCTTCTGGAGCAACGGCACCACCGAACTGCTCGCTTCCACCTCCGAGGCCGACCGCCAGGTCCGTACCCGCAACCGTTGCAACGGCGAGGGGTACGAGTCGGTGGCCCTGATCCCGCTGTGCCTGGGCGAAGAGCGTTTGGGGCTGCTCCAGTTGAACGATCGGCAAAAAGGACGTTTCACGCCGGAACTTATTGCCCTGTGGGAGCGGCTGGCGGACTATCTGGCCGTGGCGCTGGCGAAGTTCCGCACAGATGAAGCGCTGCGACAGTCGGAAGAGCGGTATCACACGCTGTTCAACTCACTGATCGAGGGGTTCTGCATCATCGATGTGCTGTTCGACGCAGACGATCACCCCGTTGATTATCGCTTTCTGGAAGTCAATCCGGCATTTGAGGTGCAAACCGGATTGCGTAATGCAGAGGGGAAACTGATGCGCGAGCTTGCGCCGGATCATGAGGCGCATTGGTTCGAGATTTACGGAAAGGTTGCCTTGACGGGCGAACCGGTGCGATTTGAGAACGAAGCGAAAGCACTGAACCGTTGGTACGAAGTGAGCGCCTATCGGATCGGTGGTGAAGACAGTCGCAAGGTTGCCATTGTTTTCAACGACATCACTGAGGCTAAGCGGGCCGAGGAAGATCTTCGCCGCTCGAAGGAGGAGTGGGAGAGGACCTTCAACAGTGTTCCGGACCTGATCGCCATCATCGATGACCGGCACCGGGTGGGGCGCGTGAACCGGGCGATGGCCGAGCGGCTCGGCCGCGAGCCCGAGGAGTGCGTGGGAATGCCCTGCTACGAGGCGGTTCACGGAGCAAATCTGCCGCCTGATTTCTGTCCCCACTCAAAGACGATGCGCGACGGCGGAGAGCATAACGTGGAACTGCATGAGGAGCGGCTGGGAGGGGATTACCTGGTGACCACGACGCCGCTTCTGGATTCGCAGGGGAGGATGACCGGCACGGTGCATGTGGCGCGCGACATCACCGAGAGCAAACGGGCGGAAGAGTCGTTGCGTCGGGCTCATGACGAACTTGAAATACGGGTCGGGGAGCGGACGCAGGAGCTGGCGGATACCGTGGAGATCCTGCTGGAACAGATATCCGAAAGGGAACGGATGGAAGCAAGCCTCCTGCGGCTGAACAGGCTGTACGCGGTGCTGGGAGAGATCGCCCAGTCCATTATCCGCGTCAACGACCGAAATGCCCTGTTCCATGATTTCTGTCGTATAGCCGTGGAACAGGGAGGGTTTCTCCTCTCCTGGGTGGGGCTGGTGGACGAGGAGAGCGGACAGGTGCGTGTCATGGCGGCTTGCGGCGCAACCGGCTATCTGGACGCCATCCGTATCTCGGCCGATGAGGGACCTATCGGTGAAGGCCCTACCGGCATTTCCATCCGTCAGGGAACGTACCATATCTGCAATGATTTCCAGAACGACCCCTGCACGCAGCCATGGCATGACCGGGGACGTACCTACGGCATCCAGGCTTCGGCATCCGTTGCCATAAAAGAGGATGGCCGTGTTGTCGGAGCACTTACGTTATACGCGAATGAAAAGGATTTTTTCGACCGGCAGCAAGTGGAACTTCTCGTGCAGATGGGTGCTGACGTCTCCTTCGCTCTCGATAACCTGACGCGGGAGGCAAGGCGTCAGAAGACGGAGAAGGCTTTGCAGGAGGAGACGCTGGAGCGGTTGACGGTCGTGGAGGCGCTTCGCGAAAAGGAACAGATGCTCATTCAGCAGAGCCGTAATGCGGCCATGGGGGAAATGATCAATAATATCGCCCACCAGTGGCGCCAGCCGCTGAACACCCTCGGGCTGATGATCCAGCAACTGCCGCTGCTCCATGATCTCGGCAAGATCGACAGGGAATTGCTGGATCATACCGTAGGCAGATCGATGGGGCTTATCCAGTATATGTCGAAAACCATCGACGATTTCCGAAACTACTTCAAACCGGACAAGGAGATGATCGAGTTCCAGGTGATCGAGGCGGTTGAAAATACCGTGACGCTTCTGGAAGGAAGCTTGCAGAGCCCCAAGGTAAGCATCGAAATCGACGCGAAAAGCAGGCCGGTCATAAAGGGCTACCGGAACGAATTCGCCCAGGTGCTCCTCAACATCCTGATCAATGCCAGGGATGCCATGATTGAAAGGAAAATCAGTGATCCGAGGGTGACGGTCACGATCTTCAGTGAAGATCACACTGTCGTCGTAACCGTTGCCGACAACGCCGGAGGGATATCCGAGGAGATCATCGGCAAGGTCTTCGATCCGTATTTCACGACCAAGGGGCCGCAGCAGGGGACGGGGGTCGGCCTGTTCATGTCTAAAACCATCATAGAGAAGAATATGGGGGGGAGGCTCTCCGTGCACAACAGAGCCGATGGCGCCGAATTCAGAATAGAGGTGGGCAATGGAAACGCAATCTGAACAAGATTCTTCAATTTCGATACTGATTGTCGAGGATGAACCGGGTACCCTGGAACTTCTCACTGCAATCATGACCATGAAATATCCTGATCTTCCACTCTATACCGCCGGCAACGGCAGAACGGGTTTGGAAATCTTCAGAACACACCTGCCGGATATCGTCATGACCGATATCAACATGCCGGAGATGTGTGGCGCGCAAATGGCCGCCAATATCCGCGCACTCAAACCGGACACCCAGTTTATCGTCCTTACCGGCAACAGCGGAAAACTCGTCCTGGCTGAAAAAGATGAAAGAGAACTTGAATTCAATCATCGAATCATGAAACCGGTAATTTTCAAGGAGTTGTTTGCTGCGGTAGAGCAGTGCTTTGATGCGATTGCACACCGAACCTGATGCCGCATATTAT
>DATNCC010000230.1:0-9120 GCA_035571735.1 Dongiaceae bacterium
GTGGCCATGGGAAACGGTGACCTGCGAGCCGTGGGTATAATAGTTGATCTGCGGCAGGGTATGGGCGAAACCCCAGACGCCGGCGCCGATCATGTGGAACGCCGCGCACCCCACGGCAATGGTCCAGGTGTGGGGATTGACGATCTTGGTATGCCGATGACGGACGTGGTTCATGGTGTCGATGACCATCAGCAGGATCGGGAGCGGTTCAAGGGCCGAGAAAGCTCCGCCGACCCAGAGCCAGTACTTCGGAGCGCCGATCCAGTAGTAGTGGTGGCCGGTGCCGGCGATACCGGTGAAGAGGAAGAGGCCGATCTCCACGTAGAGCCACTTTTCCACCACCTGCCGATCGACTCCGGTTAGCCGCATCATGACGAAGGCCATGATGGCGCCGGTCACCAGTTCCCACGCTCCTTCAACCCAGAGGTGGATGACCCACCACCAGTAGTACCAGTCGATCACTTCGTTTTCGTAGAAAGGAATGCCGAACAGGTAGAGGAGCGCCAGGAAGAGCAGTCCTCCCAGCAGAGTTCCCTGGATGACGGTCCAGCGTATGGCCGTGAACATGGTCATCCCGACATTCAGGAGAAAGACGAGGGCGCCGATGACCACGACGACGTCGAGGGGGCGGGGAATCTCCAGGAGCGGCCGTCCCTGGGTCCAGCCGAAGACAAAGCCGATCAGGGCGACCACACCGGTTGTCACCAGTGCGATCAACTGGAACCAGGCCAGTCCCGGCGACCAGATCTCGCGTCCTGTCTCCTCCGGAACGATATAATAGGTTCCCCCCATGAAGCCCAGGAGCATCCAGAGCACCAGGAGATTGGTGTGCATGGCCCGGGCAGTGGCGAACGGAAACACGTCTACGATCGACTGGGGGATGGTGAAGACATAGTTGGAGATGAGCCAGAGCCCGACGACCACCTGGAGAACGAACAGGAGCAGGGCGATGGTAAAGTACCAGTTGGCGATTTTTTGTGAACGGTATTCCATAACCCCTCCTATTTCAGGTTACCAAGAAATTTGGCTACTTCTTCCAGTTCCCGGTCGGAAAGTTCCTTCTGGGGCGGCATCAGGGCCTTCGTATTCACACTCCTGGGGTCGTGGACGTATCGCTTGATCTGCTCCTCGGTAAGTTTTTGACCAATTGTGTCCAGAGGGGGACCGAATTTGCCCCCTGTCCCATGCAACGAATGACAGTTCATGCACCCCTTGCTCTGGAAGACGGCGGCGCCGGGGGAAACTCCGGCTCCGACGGACAGTCGCTGTTCCCCACGGGTAAGCCTGCTTTTGCTGTCCTGGGGTGGCCAGTCGCCGTTGTCCACCTCGCCGACCCAGGTGAAGAAGGCGATCAGGTTGTCGATTTCTGCATCAGCGACATGCTGCTGGGGCATCTTCCGCTCTGATTTGGCAAAGGCCAGTTCCGGATGCGTGACCCGATAGCGAATGCCATCCGCGCCGACCCTCTGCACAACCTTGGTCAGGTCGGGGGCATAATAGGCCCCAAAGCCGAGGATGGTGTGGCAATCGTTGCAGTTGTACTTTTCAAAGGCCCGTTTGCCGTCGATCACCTTTTTCGACAGCTTGTCCACATGGGACAATGCCGCCACCTGTCTGTGGGTGTCCACCGTAAGGCCGAGGAAAACGATCGATGAAGAAAGTGTACCCAGGAGAAAAATCCAGAAGGCTGTTTTCTTTGTCATGTGAGACCTCTCGATGTCATGGAAAAGCAAGGCTTTCCCGGCGTCAGGAAACCATCTCAATTTTACGGCGGTTAAGACCCTCTTTGCCCATTCTACCGGTTGGCAGCCTAAGCAAGTGAGCGCACATTATAAAAGCGTATCAAATAAATCGCGCAGTGCAAGGCACTGCTGTCCTGTTTGGCTGTTTCAAGTTGGACAAGTCAATTGCCATGCGCTGACTGTGCCTGAAAACAGCCGCCAAAAGTCGGGATCAAGGAGCTGCGGCATGTGCTATAATGATTGTGTTGAAAAGGGCTTGACGCCCCGAGTGGAAGGCGAGAGGAGATGAGTTTCATGCTGAAAGGATTAGATGTCACCGCCGAAGCGGTGAAAGAACATATGCACCATGGCGACCCGCTGCAGTTTGTTGAACTTAGTCACCATCACAAGCACGAATGGAGCCTGTTCAAGGCGCGCGACGCGTTGCGCCTTGATAACGATGCTCTGGAACAGCACCTTGCGGAAATTCCAAAAAACCGGCCGGTTGTGGTCTTTTCCGAATGTCCCGGAGAAGAGGCCAGTGCCAGGGCAGCATGGTTGTTGCTGAATCGTGGCTGGAGTGATGTCCATAAACTTGTCGGAGGGTTCGACGCCTATCTTGATGCCGGTCTTCCGGTGGAACCGGTTACGAAGAAGGTTCCTGCCACCAGAATCATGCTGCTCTGACTGTGCGGGACACCGTGAGACGCGGTGTCCCACACCATTCAAGCAAGCTTATGCGAAAAGGGGGACTTCTATCCTGAATTCAGCGCCTTGGCCGGAATTATATGCTGTCAGTTTTCCATTCATGTTTTCCTCGATAATGTTTTTTGACATGAAGAGGCCGATGCCTGTTCCGATGTCCGGACCTTTGGTTGAGAAGTATGGTTCAAATATCCTGCCGATGATATCTTCCGGGATTCCGCCGGCGTTGTCGCTGATTGTCACGACAGATTTCCCGTTTTCCGTGCGAATGGTGACCCTGATTTCAGGGTCGCTTATCTTCCGTTCGGACAAGACATCCTTGGCATTAAGCAGGATATTGAGAACAACCTGGGAATATTCATTCGGATAGCCGAATAAAACATGATCGTCTGTTTCATCGATTTGGATTGTAATTTGAATGTTGCCGACACTTCCTTCAATAATGGAAATTGTTCTTTCAACAACCAGTTTGATGCTGAACCGGGATAATTCCTTGTCCGGCTTGAAATAGTTTCTGAAATCATCAATTGTTTGAGACATGAATTTTATAGTTTCCATCGTTTTGCCAACGTCGGCTTTCATCATGTCCTCGCTAAGCTCTCCGGATTCATGGCTGTACATCAGGTTCTGAACGATCAAGCCGATATTGTTGAGCGGTTGTCGCCACTGGTGGGCAATATTGTTGACCATCTCGCCCATGGCAGCCTGGCGATTTTGCTGGATCAATATCCGGTCCTTTTGGCGAAGTTCCAAAACCGCTTTAGAAATGCGCTCCTCAAGCTCGTAATTCAATTCCTGGAGCATGCAAATCACTTTCTCAAGCTGCAACTGCTTGACCGCAAGCGCTTCCTGGGCCACCTGTCTTTCGGCCATCTCGGATTCCAGCAGGACCGCCTGCTCACGATACCTTTCTTTTCGCTCCCTGAGCGACTCCTGTTGCGTGTTCAAGGTGTCGATCATTTTGTTGAATGCAGTTGCCAGAACTCCGATCTCATCTTCGGTATCAATAATTATATGCTGTTCGTGACGCGGTTTTTCCGGCAGATGTTTCACATGTCCGGTCATGGTTGCGAGCGGTAACATCAGGCGCTTCATGATAAGCCAGGTAATGGCAAGCAACATTGCCGCAACTACAAATACTGTTATGAAAAAATATTTCTCGGCCTTGTACAGTGGGGCATAAGCTTCGGAAATCGGATAGTTGGCAGCCAGAAACCATGAGGCCATCTTCAGCTGTTTGCAGGAGAGAAGCATGGGAACGCCGTACGACGTAACCGTCTCTCCGCTTCCTTCGAATCCGTTGAACGCCTGATCAACCAGCTTGTTCACCCCTGGAGGAGCAGCCTGTTTCATGATCCTGCTTTTGTCCGGATGTACAACCAGGATGCGGTTTCTATCCGCAATGAAGAGGTATCCGGAGTTGCCGATCCTGGTCCTGGACAGGTCCGCCAGAAAGTTCCCCCCCAGCAGGTCAATGCTCCCCACAAGCATTCCGGCCATACGGCCACGACCGTCAAAGATCGGCACGGTCATAACGATTGCCGGATGTATCGGAATATGGGTGGAAACATAGGGATCGGATATATACGGTTTTCGGGTTGCTACGGTCTTTTGAACCCACTCCCGATAGGAAAGGTCCTTGCCCCGGCGCCCCGGCAGATAGCGACTCTCGGCAATCAGTTTCCCTTCGGTGGATATGAAGGAAATATTGTTGTCGAAGATTGAATGAAATCCGGTGGTTTTATCGAGAAAACGTTGGGCGTTTTCCGCATTTGCCAGGGTGTCCTGGGGAACTGTCGAGGCAACGGCCAGTAATGTGTTTTGCGCGATTCGCAGTTTGGCATCTATGGTATTGGCCAAACTTGAAACGAGAGAAAACTGCTGGGCCGAGATGGATTCCTTTAACGTACGCTCGAAATAAGAGAAGGTGAGATAAGAGGTTGCAATAACAAACAGGATAAACAGGGAGGTGACGGCCAGCGCCATCTTGGTTTTCAGGGAAATGCCCTTGAAATAATTGGTTCGCATATTGAATGCCTCCAGGCAGTTCTTTAATGCATTATTGGAACATGGTTTCACATGACCTGTTGATGTGTGCTCATGCCGACTTGCCCCCTCTTTTCGTAATGGTTTCAAAAAAAAACCACCAACTAGAATCGATTGGTGGACGCTTGTGAGCCTGGCAGGACCATTTCGACAACCCCTCTATCCAGGATAAACATTGGACAGGTAGCTTTGCGTCACCCGGTTACCCGGGTTTTGCCCATTCGATGATTTTTTTTAAATTAGCAGAATATACTTAATAAACCAACATCTAAAGTTGTGCGGCAATGAAATTATTACTGGTCATCAACCAGTTTCCAGGACAGATCGGGATTGAACGACTTCAAGTTACCGGCAATCCGGGCGGTTTCGGGACCCAGATTTTTCTGGTACACCCTGCCTCGCTGGTTAACGATGAAGGTCATGACCCCCGACACCCCCCACCTGGAAGGATAGGCAATCAGCGCGTGTCCGGCCACCATGTTGCCGTTGATGACGTAGTTGAACTTCCCTCCGGGCGCACTCGATCCCTGCTTTTTGAGAATGTGGAAATAATAGCCGTGAAAGGGGCGAGGGCCGATATCGTCCGCTTTACGTTTCTGCATATAGCCCTCTTCCTTCGCCCCGGCTACCAGCCGGCCGAGCGGGCTCTCTTTCTCACCTGCGGCGGCAGGCCAGTAGAGGCCATTCTTTCGGCCGGGAGAGCTGATCATATGCTGCGCGTATTTAGGCAGCTGGTCACCGTCGGGTTCCGGCATCGAGAAGTATTCCTGCTGTGCTTCAACGTATGCATGGCAAACCTTGATGGCAAGCAGTTCATTGTGGCCGATACGACGGCTCAGGATCTCCTCGCGGCCCGCCTCGGTGTCAAAACGCCAGGAGTTTTCCTTTTTGACGATCGGTACCGGAAAAGGCCATTTTTCCGCTCCGATGGACAGGATCGCCTTTTCATCGCCTTGCTTGATTATCTCGGTGCCTTCCTGCACATGGCGGGCAAATTGAGCGAACTCTTCGGCCTGCTCCACCGGGTCACCCGGCTCAAGATCGCGCATGACGGGTCCGAAAATCGCTTTCATGGCACGCCGGTCCCTGGACTGGACAGCAGCAATCAACGCCTGACGCGCCTCGTCGGGTGCGGAAAACGTCCGCTGCTCCGGCTCCGGCGGTGCGGCATGACTGCATACCGCAACCAGTGCGATCAACAGCATCATGATTGCCAGCCGGCTCAAGGCCGCTTTAGCAAAAAAGTTGCCTCCCGTTAAACGTTTCATACTTCTGTTCCTTTCATTAGCCTGCAAGGCATACCGGATGCGCGATCAACGCAACTCTCCGTCGCCACGCCTGGCCGGCGCTGCCCTGCCGGGAGCATGACGCTCGGCCGGAGGCGCTGATTGCCGGCTTCCACCGGAATCCGATGGTCGTGTCACAGGTGGAGGAGTTCGAACCGGGGTGGTTGTTGACTGCTGATTATTGGACTGGCGCACATTTTCCTGGCTGATCCGGCCCCTTTCACGAAACCTGGCGGCATCCCTGCTGCTGCCGTAGCCGCCATAACCGGTGTACGAAGCGGGAGGCTGCCCGCTCCTGACCTCGCGCCCCCGGTAGATGTCCTTTTTATCGGGTCGCTCTGCCGTTTTGGTCCCGACAATTGTCGAGGGTGACGGGACCCGGATTTCGCCGGCGGACGGAGTGCTGGAAAGGTGCGTGCCGGGAGTGATCCGGTTTTGCGGGATGTTCAGGTTCTCTATTCTTTCGCGGGGCTTCACATTCCGACCCCCGGGGGTGCCCGGAGCACCAGGCTCCCGACGAATCCGCGCTTTGTACCGGAGATCCTCCCGGTAGCGGTTTGTATCGTGCCGGATCACCCGGCGGTTGATGTTGATAACGCTGTAGTTGTTGTTGATGTAGACATTATTCCGGACAGGTATGTGGGGACGGGTACGCCCAATCCAACCGCCGCCGCGCCAGCCGTGATAATATATGCGGTGACGGCGCCAGTCGCAATCGCGGTTCAGCCAGGCGCCGATCGTTAAGCCGGTGCCGAAATCGAAGAACCCGTATGAAGGCTGGATGCTCTCCACAAATACCACCCGGGAATCATACCGTGGAACATATATTACCTCGGGTTCAGCCGGTACGATCAGGATGGTGTTTTCTTCGATAACAACCTGCTGCTGGGGAGTGGATTTCAGGTTTCCCACCGCCTTGGCGCCGGCACGCAAACGCTGAATGGAATCCATTACGTCCTGCTGCTGATTGATGAAAGCCTGGCCCAGGGAAACCGACCAGTCGTATTTCTGGTCCATCATGAAGAGGACATCGGGATAGTGGGCAATCGCCTTGACACTCACGTCCCACGGTTTGTCGTCAATTCGCGCCGAATTCCCGTATTGCCTGACATAGCGTGTCGCTTCGTCGATCTGATCGATGAAGGTTGCGGCAGGAAGGATCTGGGCAATCAGCGGGTCGGGATAGAGTGCGATGGGGGCCAGCATTTCATCCAGCTCGTCAGGAGTGAACGGGGATTCGTCCGGACCGGTCTCCACGGTGGCAAAGCCCGGCTGGTCGATGCCGTCGGCCCGGGCCACATTCCCGGAGACAAGCGCCAGGACAAGAATGGCGGCATGGATAATAAGAAATTTTTTCATATTCATCTCCGGGCAAGCTCCACTCATGAACCAACCGGCGGATTCTTCATTGGATGTCAGCGCCGTTCTTTCTCGCGAATGTCGCCATCGCCTCTGCGAGATGGGGCAACCGGCCTGAATCCGGGAGACATCCGCATCCCGGGGCTGTTAAAGATCCTTCTCTCGCTTCTGGGGACCCCTGTCGAAATGAAGCTGTGTTTGCGGGTTATTCCGATGCCGGCATAGGTCCTTCCCCTGAATCTCGAAACGGGGTCTATCCTGAACATCCTGTGGTTTCGAACATCATTGAAATGGTTGGATACAAATACCGTCCGGTCCCGCACATGCACCACCCGATGAAAATCGTTCAGAATGAAAAATCCCGGAAACCAGATACCGACCCCCCAGAACGGATAAGGAACCCACGAGTACAGGTAATAGTAGCCGGGAGGCGGTGTGTAATAGGTAATTACCGGCGGTCCTTCGCTTGTATAATAATCCTCGATTACCGTTTTTTCCGGGTAGTTGCCCGCCTGGGGAGCATAAGCCTTGCCGGTATTGACGGGTGCGGATGGAACGATCTCCAGACGGAGATCGGAGCTCACCGCCGTGAGTCTCTTTGATGCTTCTTCGGCGTTCATCGATATCTTGCCGGAAGTCGCGGCATCACGCACCGATTTGTGCAATTCTCCCATAATATCCGGAGTAACAGGATAATCGGCTATCCAGCCGTTTCGCGGGGTAATGCCCAGATCTCCCAGCCTGGTTTCGGCCTCGATTTCATCGTCAGTAGTTCCGATTCCCAGCTCGGACATCAGTTTGAGGGCGAAATCACCCTCTCTAACCATCGGCTGGCCAATCGGAGGAGGGGAGGACTTTGGCAGATCCGCCTGCGCAAGCAGGATCCCGGGAGGCAGCAGTAATACAAATAGAGCAAATATCCCTACGCAATATCTTGTTAACGTAATCATAATGTACGCTCCCTCTATTGTTATATTTGGACAGGTAATTGTATGGACCCTGAATCCGTGACGGCGGAGTGCCGGAATGCGCGGAATGCCGGAGCTGCCCGTCGCTTGTGCCGGAACAAACCTGTATTGTCAGGTGTCCTCCGCTTCTCGGTCAATTAATCATGAATCCTGAAGCTATAGGCGTTCCGGGCAAGTGGAGGCATGGAGGCGTCACGGATTCAGGTGAACCATTCTCCAAAAATCCTATCGAAGAAACCGCTTGTGTCAAGCAGGAGCCGGTTTAGCCGACTGACATGGCGGAGCGGGACTATTTGCGGGGCAATCTGTTCTCCCGGGGGAAGGGGGGAATGGTTTCTTTCCACGGGGAAGAGAGGGTGCCGTCCTTTTTCTCCACGGAATAGACGGCGCCATTGGTCGTATCCAGCATCAGCACGTTGGTGGCGTCCCGCTCCAGCGGCACATACCTTCCGATACCGGTGTAATTGCGATAAAAGAGCAGGGCAGCCACAATCGCGACGAACAGGAGAACGGTTTTCGCAATGTGGGCGAACATCGTTCCCCCCGCACTGCCGAGGACACGGTCTGTCCATTTGCTTTTCGATGTACCTTCGCTCCGCACCCCCCTGCTTTTGGAACCCATCAGCGGAGAGTAGGGTCCGGCGGTTTTCCCGTTGATCTCCTCGCCATAAAAATCCTGATTGAAAGTGTAAAACGCCTTCTGGTAAATCTCTTCGAATTCCGCCCATGACCGGTCGGCATAGCCTTCCGCCCGTTTGCGCGCATCCAGAACATCTTCATCGAATTTCCTGCTGCGCCAGCCACTGCTCCGGTCTTTGAGCAGTTGATCGTACCGGGACCTTTTTTCGGGATCGGAAAGAATCTTCCACGCCTCAACCACCTGCACCATCGCTTCGTGGCTCCCTCCCTTGTCCGGATGGTTGCGGGACGCGCGCTGCCAGTAGGCTTTGTGTATTTCGCTGATTGTTGCGGTCTGCGGCACTCCCAGCAATCCGTAGTAATCTCTCATTTCATCGGTATTCATGGGCATATTAT
>DATNCC010000231.1:0-15638 GCA_035571735.1 Dongiaceae bacterium
TGGAAACGTTTCCGCCTCACCAGCGCGGCATGGCGATGGCCATCTTCGGGGTTGGCGCCATGTTCGGTCCGATCGTAGGTCCTGCTCTCGGAGGGTGGATCACCGACAACATGAGCTGGCGCTGGATTTTCTACATCAACCTCCCGATCGGGATAATCGCCATGGTCATGTGCGCCTTCTTCATCTTCGATCCGGAGTATCTGCGCAGGAGAGCCGCTGCGTTCACCGTCGACTACTGGGGGCTCTTTCTGCTGGTTGCCAGCATGGGATCGCTGCAGGTCGTGCTGGATAAGGGGCAGCAGGAGGACTGGTTCAACTCTTCGTTCATCATCACCTTCAGCGTCATTACCGTCATTTCCCTGATCGCGCTGATCTGGATCGAACTGAAACACGACCATCCGATCATCAACCTGCGCCTGTTCAAGAATGTCTCGTTTTCGGCCGGAAACCTGATCATGTTCGTGGTCGGTTTCGCCCTCTACAGCTCGATCATGCTGATCCCGCTGTTCCTGCAGACCCTGATGGGGTACTCGGCCACCAATGCCGGGATGGTCATGGCCCCGGGGGGGATCGCGACCCTCTTCACCATGCCGCTGGTCGGGGCGGCCCTGGCAAAACGGGACGGACGCAAGATCGTGTTTGTCGGGCTTCTATTGGGGGCGACCGCCATGTTCATCATGCAGGGGCTCAACCTGCAGGGCTCCTTCTGGAACTACACCTGGCCCCGGATCGTCCTGGGTTTCGGGCTGGCAATGATCTTCGTGCCGCTCACGACTGTTACCCTGGCCTCCATCTCCCGTACGGAGATGGGGAACGCCACCGGCATGTTCAGCCTGCTGCGCAATATCGGCGGCAGCGTCGGCATCGCCATGGCGGCGACCCTCCTGACACGCTACCAGCAGTTTTACCAGACTACTCTCGTCGCCAACGTCACCCCGTACAATCCGGCCTGGCAGATGCGATTCGAGGGGCTGAAGCAGACCCTGATCGCCAAGGGGATTGGCGCTTCACGTGCAGACACGACCGCGCTCGCCATCATGTACGGCAACGTCCGCCGCCAGGCCGGCGCCCTGGCCTTCAACCGCATCTTCTTCATAATCGGCCTGGCCTTCCTGGTCATCATCCCACTGCTGTTCCTGCTGAAGCGCCCTTCTCACGCCGAAGGGGGCATGGGGCATTAATGACGCAATTTGGAGGAACTTTGGCAAAAAAAATATTCATTGCAGCTGTAGGCAAGAACAGCGGCAAGACAACCACCTGTATCGGTCTCATGCATCTCGCCCTGAAAAAGTACAAACGGGTCGGCTTCTTTAAACCCTTTGGCGGCCAGACGGTTGTATACAGGGGAAAGCTGATTGACAAGGATGTTGCCTTGATGGCTCGAGCTTTTAACCTGAAATATAACCTGGAGGTGATGTCTCCCGTGGTGCTCCACCCCGATACGACCCATAAGGTTGTTGATGGAATGGTTTCACCAGCTGATCTACAGCAGCGGATACTGGACGCCTATGCCACACTTGAAAAGCAGTGCGATTTTATCATTATCGAGGGATCAGGACATCCCGGCGTCGGTTCGGTCTTGCAGATATCAAATGCACGAATTGCCAGGCTGCTGGATGCTCCGGTGCTTTTGGTAACTGGAGGCGGATTGGGAAATGTTGTTGACCAACTTTCCATGATAATAGCGCTTTTTGAAAAGGAAAAGGTCGATTTGCGGACGATTCTGGTCAATAAGCTGATTCAGGGAAAACGCGAAAGAAGCCTGGATTATCTGGGCCGAGCTCTGCAGGCCGAATCACTCAATGTGATGGGCGGCTTCGACTACCAGCCGATTTTGGCTAATCCGACCCTGCGCCGTATTTCCAGTGTGCTGGACTTGCCCATATACGGCAACAGGCGTGAAATGCAGAAGATTATCTACAAGGTGCTGATCGGGGCAGCATCGACCCAGAGAATTGTGGAGTTGCTCCTCGAGCCGTCTTTAATCCTTGTAACAAGCAGCAGGGATGAATTGCTGGTTACCCTGGCCCATCTCTACCAGATGCCCCGGTCTCGACCGTTGCTCGTGGGACTGGTTATATCCGGCATCTCGCCTGTCAGCAACATAACCCAGCAGATTCTCGACAAGAGCAAGATTCCGTACATGAGGGCAGAGAAGTATACGACAGCCGAGCTGTACCAGTTGATTGACAAGGATGTTTCCAAGATTATTGCCGAAGATACCGAGAAAATTGATCTCATTCGCAACCTGGCAGAGACCGGTCTTGATTTCGATTCCATTGATGAACTGTTTTCCAAATAAATTCTTACTATAAGAGCTCACACGAAAGGAAACTTATGTCGGCTGCTGTTCATTCCGTAGTGGTAGGCTGTCTGGTGCGTAACCCGGAGGACAAGGTCCTGTTGATCAAACACCACAAGCGGGGATGGGAAATCCCGCAGGGGAGGGTTGAAGCAGGAGAGGATCTGTTGGCTGCGCTGCTGCGCGAGGTGATGGAGGAAGCGGGTGTCGCAATAGAGCCGGGGCCTCTGGCCGCAGTATGGTCAATGGTTTCACTTCCATCCGCAATTATTTTCTGCTTTCTCGGCCGTTACAAGAGCGGCGAACTTGCGCCCAGCGGAGACAGTGTGGAAGCCGGGTGGTTTACAGAAAACGAAGCCCTGGAGATGGTAGCCGGCTCCGTGATGCTGGATCGACTGAAAGTTCTATTGGACTTCGATGGTACTACAGTTTATCGCGCCTACACCACCAAGCCGTACCGGGTTGCTTTGGAAAAGAATCTGGGAACCTGGATATAACGGGGGCTGCGGCGCCTTGAGCCGTTACCGGCAAGAAGAAATGCTGAACCATACGATGACTATAATCTACGATTGAGGAGCATTGCATGGACATTACCGCTTTAAAGGACTTTTCCATAATTGTCGGCGGCCTGGTGACGATAGTCGCCTTCGCCAACGGTCTGCTGGAATATCGTCGTCAGGGAGCGCAGAAACGGGTTGAGCATTTCACCATGTTGCGCCGCCGCCTGAAAGAAAACCCGATATTCAAGGAAATCTGCGCCCTTATGTTTGCCAATGACCCGCGACTGGCCGAAATCGATGCCCAGGACAAGCGGGATTTCATCGGCCTGTTGGAAGAGGTCGCCCTGCAGGTCAACTCCGGCCTCATCCGGCCGGAAGTGGCCCACTACATGTTCGGTTATTACACGGTCAAGTGCCAGGAGAGCAAGTATTTCTGGGCCAATCTGACCCTGGACGAGACCTACTGGAACCTGTTCCATGATTTTGCCAGGGAAATGAAAGCAAAGGAAATCTCTCACACCTATAACCGCGACAAACTTCGATTCTAGGCCTCGGAAGTTCCATGACTACTGGATGTTATGAATATTTCTGATTTGGTACCTGCAAGATATTTCCTGGCCTGCATGCTGTTCATCCTGGTGGTCTCGGGCAATGCCTTGGCAGGAAAAGCTGCGACGATAACGATACCTCCGGCCCCCGAGATGTACTCCGGCGAACCGCAGCCGCTCAACCCGTCCCATTGCGGCGTATGCCATCCCGCCCTTTACCGGGCGGTTAAAGAAAACGGTGGACGGCATCGCTTCGTCTGCCAGAAGTGCCACGACATACTGAAGTCACATAATACCGGGAAAGTGACCGGCAATACGCACAAGCCCAATTGCACTTCCTGTCATGACCGCCCCCATGGCCGGAAGGTGATCAGGTGCGCGGAGTGCCATGCAAATCCCCACACCCCGAAGAAACTTGCAGCGGAAGCTCCGATCAAGAGATTCTGTTTCGAGTGCCATGGCTCCATCCGTGACAAGCTGGCGGCGTTTGACAGCAAGCATTCAAAGATCGCCTGCATGACCTGCCACACCTCCCACGGCTTCAAACCATCCTGCTTAACCTGCCATAAACCGCATCAACAGGGGCACGCTTTGTCCACCTGCCTTGCATGCCATCAGGCGCACACGCCGAGGCAAGTTCAATACGGCAAGGATCTGCCGTCAAATACCTGCGCTCCCTGTCATGCCGGGGTCTATGCCGCCTGGGTAAAAGGTCTCGGCAAACATAAGGCGGTTGCCTGCGTTGCGTGCCACAAGAACCGGCACCGCACGATCCCGGCATGCACCGACTGTCACGGCAAGCCGCATACACCGGCGCATCATGAACGTTTCCCCAGGTGCCTCACCTGCCATATCGACGTTCACGACATACCGGTCACTCCGTCAAAATCGAAGCGCAAGGCGCATCTTCAGAAGTGATCACGTACCCGCCGATGGAGACGGGACATCAAACTTTGTCAAGGCTGGCTGGAGAGATAATTTGTGTGGGCTGGAATCGACTTTGCGACCTACGCGGGTAGCAAAAAGGGCGGAAAAGGGGCGCCAATAATCAGTCGGTCCCCCTATAGCGGTCTATCAGTTATCTCGGCGAAACACATTTCAATCGCGGCGAACAGCTTTTTGATATCTATCGGTTTCGAAAGGAAGGCGTTGGCGCCGATATTCCTGAATTTCTCATGGTAGTATGCGTTATTGTAACCGGTGATTACGATAAGCTTTATGTCTGACCTTATCGTTTTTATTGTGCTGGCCATCTCGACACCGTCCATCTCAGGCATGATTATGTCGGTGATGACGATTTCCGGATTGTGAGCCTTGAAGAGCTCAATCCCTTCATTGCCGTTCTCGGCGAAGTAGAGTGGATTGTCGGGAAATTTCCGATTGATTATTATCCCAAGCATCCTGCGGACAGTTTCGTCATCTTCCACCGCTAGGATTGATATCTTGTGCCGTTCAGGTTCCACAATAGGCCCCGATCAATATTTTTTTGACCTTCACAGGTGTTTGCCGCCCTGGTTCCCCTCATCTTATCCGTCGGAGTAGATTGATTTTAACATGAAAGTTGTGGTGGGCAAGCCGAGGGACGTTAAATGCCTGATGGCTGCCCGGGTATATTGGAAAATGATTTCAATTGAATTGGTAGTATAATTTTAATAGTCGAGGGAAATGCCCTGGGAGAAGGCGGGATCATCAATGAAATCAAGAGAACCCGTGAGCAAATGCATCCACATCATAGATAAACTGGACCGGATTATCAGTGTAAGTGAGAGCTGGTTACTATTCGCGCAGGAAAACCAGGCAGGCGAAAGTTGTCATCCTGACAAAATTATTAATAGACCAATCTGGGATTTTATCGATGGTGATGAGACACAACAGTTTTACGAAATAATACTGAAAAACATCAGAACAGAACACAAAACAGTAACATTGCCATTCCGGTGTGACGCTCCTGAAAAACGGAGATATCTTGAATTGAAAATTACGCCGATCCAGCAAGAGAATATCGAGTTTGCAAGCAGTATTATTCATGAAGAATTACGGGATGCTGTAAAAATTCTGGAACTGGGCATTGCAAGATCGGATAAACTTATCAGAATGTGCAGTATGTGCAAGAAAGTCGAATTATCAGAAAATACATGGGTAGAAGCCGAAAGCGCCGTAATCTCTTTGAAACTTTTTGAACAAAGCAAACTGCCTCAAATCAGCCACGGGCTCTGTACTGAATGCTTTAAGCTGGGAATGTCCGAATTCGAAAAAACTTTCACATAAGCCGACCCAATACGCATCTTTTTCATCATCAGCCTGGCCTTCCTGATCATCATCCCGCTGCTGTTCCTGCTGAAACGCCCTTCCCATGCCGAAGGGGACGTGGTACATTTACAGAAGACCTTCACTTCTCTCCAACTTCTCAACTTCTATCCACTTTATGTCTGGCGGGCCAAGGAACAATACCCGAATCAGCGCATATTCGTAGTTCGCATTCGTGGATACGCATATTTGGTCCCATTCGTCGAAACGGGCAAGGAAGTTTTTTTAAAGACCATCATACCTAGCCGAAGCGCAACCAGAAGGTATCTTACAGGGGAAAGCATCGATGAAAACTAAAGAGAAAAAATATGAAGAGGACATTCTTGCTTCCTTTGAACGTGGGGAATGGCAATCTGTGCCTGATCTCAAAGACGAGATTGCTCGATATGCCTCAAGCGCAGCTGCAACACTCGTTAAAAACAAGCGAATCAACATCCGTCTTTCATCACGAGATCTTGAAGACATCCAAACCCGTGCTGCTGAAGAAGGTATGCCCTATCAGACGCTAATTGCGAGCGTCCTTCACAAATTTGCAAGTGGTCGGCTTACTGAAACTGCTGCACGTCCGACAATTCGCTCAACCGGACGCGCTAAAAAGCTACGCGCTGGTTAGCGCCAGCACCAGCTGACCCCGGTGGTCCTAGAGGGGGCTGCCCTTGACACGAGACAAATGTAAAGAGTGAGGGTCCAACAAGGCAGAAGCACCGGCCTAAAACCTCCGGTGTTCTCCCGAACCGTTGAACAAAAACAAAAAAACACACACAAAAGTGCCATAGAGCATCAACTCTTTGATTCGAGCACAATTCCCCACTGATCCAGTTCTTTCAGCACCATGCCCACCAATTCATCAACTTTCGCTTCAACTGCAGCCGTCAATTCGGTATCCATGTCTATACTTCCCGGCTGAACGCCGATCAGCACCATTTCCCGGGGCTTGTGCCCCATCAGCTCTGCCACGGCCAGCAGATCCTTGAGCCCCATCTGATGGGGCGACACCTTCGTTGCCAGGGCTATCGGCAGTTCCTCGCCGGCCAGCCTGACGCAGGTACCGGGCTCCCCGCCGGTCTCCACCGCGTCAACCACGATCAACCGGTCGATCCCTTCCAGCTTCGGCAGCAGATCGAGACCGAGCGTCCCGCCGTCCATGATCTCGACCGTATCCGGAAAGCGGTACTCGTGCTGCAGCTTCTGAACGACCCTCACTCCCGCCCCGTCATCACTCATCACCAGGTTGCCGATGCCGAGTACGAGCACTCTGGCGCCGCTGTATTCGTTCAAACTCATGTCACCCCCCTGAAGCCATAAAAAAAGGCGCACATCATTGTGCGCCCTTTGATATAGCATGGATTTAAACAGTTACTTCCCTTTTTTCACCGTGAACTTGTAGCCGCTGAACATGCTTGATATTTCAGCGCCATGCTCCTTGATATCCATCAGCCAGGCGCTGTAGATGTGGTTGATGATAAAGCCGAAGATCAGCCACATGCTGAAGTGATGGGTCAGGCGCATCCCCTGATTGCTAAACATCGCATACATGGGCGAGAGCAACCGGTGCATCTGCGATCCGGGCGCATGTTCCGCATACAGGGAAAAACCGGTAAGGATCATCAGGGAATAGATGCTGAACAGCAAGACGTAGGCGGTTGTCGCCAGGGGGTTATGCCCGACCGTTTCGGGCACGTTCTTGTCCAGGAACATGTAATAGCGCAGCATCTTGACCATCTTCTCCCGCCCTTCGGGGGTGGCCAGGGGGAAAAATTCCCGCCATCCGGAATATTTGTTGCCGATGAACGACCAGATCACCCGGCACGCCACGCTGATGGTGAACAGGTAGGCGGCCGTGAAGTGAATAAAGCGGATCCACCCCATGGTAAAGCCGGAAGCGGACCGCCCTATGGAAAAGGGGTCTGCGATGAAGAAACCGGTCACGCACAGGGTCACGATGCAGATGACGTTGGTCCAGTGGTTCATGCGAACCGGCAGCTCCCATATATAGCGCTTGTATTTTGCTTGCAGCGGCATGGCTATCCTCCTCTAAAGGTTGCTAGGACACCTTGACCTTGATCACCTCATTGCCGTTGACGTCCATCACATGGACGGCACAGGCGAGACAGGGGTCAAAGGAATGGATGGTGCGCAGGATTTCAAGCGGCTTGTTCTGATCAGCCACCGGCGTGCCGACCAGTGCGGCTTCATAGGGACCGCGCTGCCCTTTGGCGTCCCGGGGAGACGCGTTCCAGGTCGAAGGGACGACCGCCTGATAATTGAGGATTTTCTTGTCCTTGATCCTGATCCAGTGACCGAGCGCACCGCGGGGAGCCTCGTGGAACCCGTATCCCTTGGCTTCAACCGGCCAGGTGTCCGGATCCCAGCTCTCGTTGTTGTGGATGCGGTAGTCGCCCTTGGAGATATTGCCGATCAGTTCATCGAGCCATTTAGGTGTCTGCTGGGCGACCAGGAGGCAATCGATACCACGGGCGGCTGTGCGCCCGAGCGTCGAGAAGAGTGCCGGAGCACCGACCCCCAGCTTGCCGAGCACCAGATCCACGACCGCCTTGGTCTCCTTGTGCCCGGAGGCGTAGGCCACCAGAATTCTGGCAAGGGGGCCGACTTCCATCGATTTTTCTTCATAGCGCGGCGACTTCACGAATGAATATTTCGCATCGGTATCAAGATTCTTGTACGGCGGCTTCGGTCCGGTATAGCGCACTTCGGTCTCCCCTTCATACGGATGCAGACCCTTTCCGGCTCCGGCGCTGTTATCAAACCAGGAGTGATCGACGTACTCGGCAATTTTCCCCTGATCGACCGGAAGCACCTTGGAGAGATCCTTGTTCAGAATCGCACCGGCAGGGAACCAGAGATTGCCGTTGGCATCCGGGAATTCGCCATAGCAGAGATAGTTGCCAACGCCGCCGCCGATGCCGGCCCACTCCTTGTAGAACGAGGCGACCGCCAGCAGGTCCGGAATGTATACCTTCTCCACGAAATCCTGGGCTTTTTTCAGCAGCCGCTTGATCTCGATGAGTTTATCGGCATTGAGGGCATTCTGCGAATCGGGATCGATCGGAATCGCCATCCCCCCAACGAGGAATGTCTGCGGATGGGGATTCTTGCTCCCCAGGATGGCGTGGATCTTGATGACGTCCTTTTGCCACTCAAGCGCCTCAAGGTAATGGGCGGTGGCCATCAGGTTGGCTTCCGGCGGCAGCTTGTAGGCGGGGTGTCCCCAGTAGGCGTTGGCAAAGGGGCCGAGACGGCCGGAGGCGACAAACGCCTTGACCTTGTCCTGCACCGCCTTGAAGTAGGTAGCCGAATTATTCGGCCAGTCCGAAAGCGACGCCGCCAGGGCGGCCGTCTTGACCGGATCGGCCTTGAGGCCGGAGGTGATATCGACCCAGTCGAGCGCATGCAGGTGATAAAAGTGAATAACGTGATCCTGCACATTCTGGATACCCATGATGATGTTGCGGATCAGCTGGGCATTTGGGGGAATCTTTATCTTGAGAGCATCTTCAACAGCCCGGATGGAGGCGATCGAATGGACCGTAGTGCATACACCGCAGAAACGCTGCGTCCAGTACCACGCATCACGCGGGTCACGTCCCTTGAGGATTTTCTCGATACCACGGAACATGGTAGCCGAGCTCCAGGCATCCTTGATGTAACCCCCATCGATCTCGGCTTCTATGCGGAGATGCCCTTCAATTCTGGTAATCGGATCTACAACAATCCTGGCCATGTTTTATCCCTCCTTGGTTTCTTCGGGTTCTTTATCCTTGCGCAACACGTTCAGCACGCCGTGAACGGCGAAGGCCGCGGCGGTGCCGACCGCCAGACCGAGTCCGATCTTGTCGGCGGTCGCCTCGATGCCGAAACCGGGAACATTCGGCAGACGGCGGTACATCGGCCCCATGGTATCCCAGAACTGCGGTTCGGAACAGCCCACACAACCGTGACCGGAACCGACCGGCCAGCTGGTTTTTTCGTTGTAGCGCTGGGTCGGGCAGTTATGGAACGTAGCCGGGCCCTTGCACCCCATCTTGTAGAGGCAGAATCCCTTGCGGTGACCGGTATCACCCCACTGCTCGACATACTGTCCGGCATCAAAATGCGGCCGCCGCTCACAGTTGTCATGGATGCGCTTGCCATAGGCGAACAACGGACGCCCCTTGCTGTCCATCTCCGGAATTTTGCCGAACACCAGGTAGTGGACTATCGTGGCGGTCAGGTTATCGGCGTTGCACGGGCAGCCGGGCAGATTGATGACGGTAGCGCCAGGCACCGCATCCCTGACGCCGACAGCGCCGGTCGGATTGGGAACAGCCGCCGGGATGCCGCCAAAGGAAGCGCAGGTTCCGATGGCGATTGTCGCCGCGGCGCTGCCGCAGGCTCGCCGCGCGATTTCCAGATGCGACTTGCCGCCGGTGCAGCCGTAGACTCCGTCATCCTTCATGGAGATGGCGCCCTCTATGACGCAGATGTATTTGCCTTTATACTTGGCGATGGTGTTTTCAAGCGCTTCCTCGGCCTGGTGACCAGCTGCCGCCATGATGGTTTCATGGTAGTCAACCGACAGGATGTCGAGTACGATCTCGGCCACGGTCGGATTGGCCGATCGAAGCAGGGCCTCCGAATCGCCGGTGCAGCCCTGGAATTCGATCCAGACCAGCGTCGGACGCTTGACCTCGTCCAAAGCCTGGGCAACGGTCGGGGCAAACGATGCCGGCAGCGACATAGCCGCCGTCATTGCGGTACAGAACTTGAGGAAATCCCGCCGGGACACCCCGCGCTGCTTGAGAATCTCGCCTACGGAATAATCCCGCTTTTCAGAATCCTGATTTACATTGCCGCCTTGTTCAACCGCACCACGTTCGGTATCCACTTTTTGTCCGCTCATCCATGACCTCCCTTATTATGGGTTCGCTACCTATTGCTCTAAAAGTCATTCGGCTGCTTTCAAACACATTTCTAACGCACGAAATATGCCAATAGCGTTTTTTGCTGCCCCGGACAGCATATCACCTGTAACAATCTGGTATTATTGTTGTTTTAAATTGAACAAAACAGGTTCTAAAAGCGGTCTTCCGCTTTTACCTACCTTGAATTGAGCCAAATGCAGCACAAATAGATTCAGACTGAACCTTGGAGCACCATCGGAAAAGACGTAATAGTAACCGGAAAACAGATACATCAACATAATCGCCATAAGCAAATCGCTTGCAGAAAACATGTTCTGCGACTAGAATCCTATTTGATAAATCGCGGCTGCAGTCGTTCCTTGATCCGGCAGATCCGGAGTTATTCAACTATTAATGTATAAAATAAGCAGGTTATGGCTTATGTTCTCTCTAGCGATGGAATGGGACAGGGTTTTGTTGCGCCGCTGCGGTTTGGTTATTTCCGGAAAGGGTGCCGCTTTCAAGCAATGAAATTGTGCCAATACATGCACAAACACTATTTATTGCGCCGTTTATTGCTCAAAGCACGATTGTAATTTTATATCTGCGGCACATGAAAAACAGGATAAGTGCGTTAACATTGCTATTTTACGCCTGAATTTTGCAGAAAACATCTTCCAACTTACTGATGTAGGAACTTCGAGACATACGGGGAGCTATGGTGTCGATACTTACACTCAAGGACAAATGCCGCAAATGTTACACCTGTGTCCGGAACTGCCCGGTGAAAGCGATCAAGGGCGAGACCAGCCATACTGAAATCATATATGAACGCTGCATCGGCTGCGGCAAATGCGTCAATAACTGTCCGCAGAAAGCGAAAATATTCAATGACAAGGTTGCTTCCATGGAGCGCCTGCTGGCATCGGGGCAGCTGGTCGTTGCCGTGCTGGGAGGAGATTTCCCGGCGTATTTTCATAACGTTTCTCCGGGTCAGCTGGTAGCGGGACTGAAAGAACTCGGCTTTGCCGAAGTCCATGAAGGGGCGTATGGTGTCGAGCTGGTTGCCGTCGAGTATGCAAGTGCGATAGAAGTAGCCACCACCCCTCTTATTTCATCCCACTGTCCGGCAATAGTCGATCTGATTGAGCGGCACTACCCCAAACTCATCAACAATCTCATCGAAGTCGTCTCGCCGATGGTTGCAATGGGGCGTTTCCTGAAGGGGGTGCTGGGCGCGGAAGTTAAAGTAGCCTACATCAGTTCATGCAATGGCGCGAAACTGGAGATAGAGTCCGAGGAGGTCAGGGGCGCCATCGACATCGTTTTGACTTGGCGGGAACTGCACAGCCTGTTCAAAAGCCGCTCACTCGACATCGCCACCCTTGGAGATAGCTCATTCGACGGTATTGAGCCATATTTGGGGCGCCTCTTTCCGATTACCGAGGGTTCGTTCAGAGTTCTTCCCATCGTCACGGACCTGCTGGACGGTAAGATAGTGACCGCTACGGGTGAAGTAAATGTCATGGAGATTATCAGCGACCTGGCGCAGGGGCGCATTACCCCCCAGATCGCCGACATACGATTCTGCTATAACGGCTGTATCGGTGGTCCCGGCATGAGCCAGGAACTTACCAGCTTCTTCAAGAGGAATCTGGTCATTTCCCATTTCAGAAGCGATGTTCCGTACACGACCGCCTCCCATTATCTGGACATGAAGATTACCCCCCACCTTGCGCGTTCCTTTTCCAACAGGTTTGTCAAACTCAATACTCCCAAGTCGGCAGACATCACAAAAATACTTAACTCAACCAGCAAATACACCCAGAAGGATGAACTGAACTGCAGCGCCTGCGGTTACAAGACCTGCCGTGAATACTCCGTGGCGGTGCATCAGGGACTTGCCAACCTCGAAATGTGCCTTCCGTACAACCTCCAGCAGCTCGAGGAAGACCGGGGGCGACTCATTCAGAAATACGAACTGGCCCAGCGGGAATTGAACCGCGAGTATGGTGATGAATTCATCATCGGCACCGACCGGAAGACCCGGGAAGTGCTCGACCTGATCAAGCAGGTCGGCCCGACACCGACTACGGTTCTGATTCGCGGCGAGTCCGGAACTGGCAAGGAGTTGATCGCCCGGGCAATCCACCGCTACAGCAAAAAGAATGACAAACCGCTCGTAACGGTCAACTGCACGACCATTACCGATTCCCTGCTGGAAAGCGAACTGTTCGGACACAGAAAAGGGGCATTTACCGGTGCGGACACCCACAAGATAGGGCTGTTCGAAGCTGCGGACGGAGGCACCATTTTCCTCGACGAAATCGGCGACATAACCCCGAAACTTCAGGCGGAGCTGTTGCGGGTCCTTGACAGCGGCGAGGTGCGCCCGGTTGGGGGGACCAATTCAAAAAAAGTGGATGTGCGTCTGATAGCAGCGACCAACAAGAATCTGGAAGAGGGGATCAAACAGGGGTGGTTCCGCGAAGATCTCTATTACCGCCTGAATGTCTTTACCATTACGACACCCCCGCTGCGCAGCAGGGTCGAATCCATTCCGCTGCTTGCCCGGCATTTTCTGGAAAAGGCCAGCGCCAAGCTGAACAAGAAGATCGTAAGCATAGAAATGCGCGCCATCAAGGCCATGTCGCACTATCCCTGGTCCGGAAATATCCGGGAGATGCAGAATGTCATCGAGCGGGCGGCGGTACTCACCCTGGATGACACCATACGCCTGGAGCACCTGCCCCATTCCTTTTCCGAGTATTACCAGGAGGGGAAAAGCGACAAATCAGTAACCCAGGCATCCTTCCAGTCAACCCGCGAGCGGCATGTCGGCAAGGTGGAAAAAGACCTTATACGGCAATACCTGATCGAGGTAAACGGTCATGTTTCGAAGGCGGCAAAACTTGCGGATATCCCCCGCAGGACATTTTACCACCTGATGAAAAAATACGGGTTCAAGGGGCGGGAGATCAAGGCGCGTCTGAAAGCTGGAAAGGATCCTCACGCAAATTGATCAGCCTTTCTTTTTCGAGGATTTTTTCTGTTTGAGAAATTCTTTCTGACGCTGTTTGGTTCTGGCTATCAGCAGACTGTGACTCCCTTCGGAGTCATCGCCTGATCTCTGGATATAACTGCCATCGGGATGCATATCCCAGGCGGAGCGCTGATCAGCCAGATTCGTGTCAAATATTATGCGCAGCTCCCTTGTCAGTTCCGGCGGCTCCACCGGACAGAGGATTTCGACCCGTGCCTCCAGATTTCGCTTCATGGCGTCAGCCGAGGCGATAAAATATTCTTCTGCGCCGCCATTGCGAAAATAATAGATGCGGGCATGCTCCAGAAACCTGCCGACCACACTGATGACCCGGATATTTTCGGAAAGCCCCGGTATTCCCGGCCGCAAACGACAGGTATCGCGAACGATCAGATCGACCTTGATACCCGCCATTGAGGCCCGATACAACGACCGCACGACATCTCCATCCTCAAGGGCGTTGATCTTGAATTGAATCAGGCCGCCGCCGGAATTCTGATGCATGTTTATCTCGCGCTCTATCTTATCGAGCAGCGCTTTTTTCAGCATCCTCGGGGCAAGGGCAAGCTTTGAATACTTGCGCCTGAGCATGAATCCGGTCGTGAGAAAATTGAACAGCTCGGTAACGTCCTCGGCAATGGCCGGGTCGCAGGTCAGTATCCCGACATCACTGTACAGCCGGGCGGTTTCCGCATGATAATTGCCGGTACCGATGTGCAGATAGCGCCGCAGGCCATTATAATCCTGGCGCACGACCATGATCACCTTGCAGTGGGTCTTCAAGCCGATAACGCCATACGTGACATGTATGCCGGCCTCTTCCATCCGTTCCGCAAGACTGATGTTGGTTGCCTCGTCAAAACGGGCCTTCAACTCGACCACAACGGCAACCTGCTTGCCGTTATGGGCGGCCAGAATCAAAGCATCGATGATGCGGCTCTGGCGTGAGGTGCGATAGAGCGTCATCTTGATCCCGCGAACCTTGGGATCGGTCGCCGCCTCACGCAAAAAACGCTCGACCGACGTTGAAAACGATTCATAGGGGTGCTGCAGCAGAATCGCGCCGGCGTCACGAATGATGTGGAAAATGTTGCGCTGCGTCTGCAACTGGGGATGGTCAACCGGGTGGTGCGGGGTATCATGCAGCCGTGGAAAATCGAGCCGTGTCAATTCGAAGATGTCGCGCATCGCGAGCAGGCCGGGAACTTCAAAAACGTCGGTCGCTTCGTCCAGCTCCAGCTCTGCCGCCAGGCGCCCGCGATGTACCGGATCCATACCCCCGCCGATCTCCAGCCGCACGATCGGAGCAAACTTGCGCTCTTTGAGTTCCGATTCGATCATCTCCATCAGATCGTCGGCCTCATCTTCATCCTTTTCGGTATTGGCATTCCTGGTGACCCTGAAAAGTTCGCACGACCTGACCTCCATCCCCGGAAACAGCATATCCAGGTTGTTCATCATGAGCTCTTCGAGTCTGATAAAATGCTCTCCCTTGCCGACCCTGATAAAACGGGGGGTACCGGCATCAACCGGGACCTTGATCCGTACCAGTGAAGCATGTTTGGCCTTGGGATAGCGCAGCGATACGAGCAGATTGAGAGACAGATTCGAGATAAACGGAAAAGGGTGGGCCGGATCGATCGATTGCGGCGTCAGCAGCGGAAAGATGTTGGTATAGTAATACTCCCGAAGCGACTTCTTTTCCTTTGAGGTCAATTCATCATAGCGTTCGATCAGGATGTTTTTTTCTTCCAGCTGGGCGAAAACTTCGCGAAACAACTGATCCTTGCGCGCCTCGATATCGCGGATTTCGGCATAACATTCGGTCACCTGCTGGCGTGCCGTACGGCCATCGAGCGTCAACTCCCGCATCCCGGCCCCGATCTGCTGTTTCAGGCCGCCGATTCGCTTCATGAAAAACTCGTCCAGATTGCCGCTGACTATGGCAATGAATTTGAGTCGCTCCAGGAGCGGCGTGCGCTCATCCTCAGCCTCGTGGAGCACACGGCGGTTGAACGACAGCCAGGTCAACTCCCG
>DATNCC010000232.1:0-6971 GCA_035571735.1 Dongiaceae bacterium
ATGGCGGCCGGATTGGAGTGATAGACGTACAGCGACTTTACAGGCGGGCCGGTCAGTTCGGTCAGCGCCGCACCAAGCTGGTTCATGCTGACCAGCCGCGGCATGTTTTCGATAAAATCCTCCCGTGTCACGCTCCGCAGCGGAAACGCTCCTCCGGTAGAGGTGCCGATGAAGATGCCGCCTCCCGGCTTTGTCCAGGCGCCTGCGGCAGCCGGAAGGCAACTGATCGTGCGCACGGTCATGGCGCCGTTGCCATAGCGTGTCAGACCGCTTCCCAAACGGATGAAGGGGGCTCTTGCCCGGGCATACTCCCGTGCCAGCCGCTCGATGACGTCGGCCGGCAGACCGCAACTCTCCGACACCCGCGAGGGGGAACAGTCCGGCAGAATTCGTGATGACAGCTCCTCGAATCCGAGCACATTGGCGGCGATGAACTCCCGGTCCAGCAGCCCCTCCCGTTCCATGACATGCAGCATCGCCAACGCCAGAGCGCCGTCGCTTCCGGGGCGGATAAGGAACGCCTCATCGGCGGCATCGCAGGTCGGGGTGCGGTAGGTATCGATGGCCCACAACCGGGCACCGCTCCGCCGGGCCGCCTGGGCATCGCGCATGGCATGGATGCTGGTAGCGACGGCATTGATCCCCCACATTATCACCAGGTCACTCTGCCCGACTTCTGCGGGTTTCATCGCCGGTGTATCTCCCATGAGCGCCTTCCAACCGGCATCCTTGGCCGGGGAACAGATCGTCCGCTCCAGCCTCGACGCGCCCAGCTTATGAAAAAAGGCATGCCCGGCATTACGCTGCACCAGCCCCATCGTGCCGGCATATGAGTAGGGGAGGATGGCTTCCGCTCCGTGGCCGGCGATGATCCCCTGCCAGCGGGAACAGATCTGTTCAATTGCGCATTCCCATGAAATCGGCTCGAACTCCCCCGCCCCCTTGGTGCCGACCCGTTTGAGCGGTGTTGTCAGACGTCGGGGAGAGTGGACGGTCTGCTCATAATTGCCCATCTTGGGGCAGAGCAGGCCGCGCGTCACCGGATGATCGGGGTCACCTACGACACTGACGGCGCAGCCGTTTTCGACGGTCACCAGAAGGCCGCAGGCATCGGGGCAGTCATAGGGGCAGACGGATCGGACTGTAATGGGCATGGCTGGTATCCTTTCATCTTCTAACTTACTAATAAATGTCTATCATTATAACTGATTTTAAAAAACATTTGCAGATGAAATCGTTTTGGTGCGATAACCGGATAAGACTTTTGCCAGAGAGGTTACCCATGACACACCAGCCGGAAATCCTGCATTACGCCGTCTCCGTTGTCGGCAAAGACCGACCAGGCATCGTTGCCGCCATCTCCGAGGGGCTATTCAACCTCGGCTGCAATATCGCCGATTCCAGCTGCACGATGCTGGGCGGCGAGTTTGCCATGATCCTGATTGTTTCACTGAAAAAGCCGTTCAGCAAATCGCGGCTGATAGAAGAACTGAAACCGGTCTGCGACCGGATGGGGATGACACTCGGAGTTCGTACTCTCCATTCCGATGAGGTGTCCCGTCAGGAGGCCGCCGGCGAGATCTGCATGATCTCGGTCTATGGCGCCGACCAGCCGGGAATAGTCTATCGCGTCACCCGTGAGCTGGCCGCCCGCAGCATTAACATCACCGATCTCAACACCAAGCTGATCGGCACCGAGGAAGAACCGGTCTACGTGATGATGCTTGAGGTGGCGCTGCCGGATGGCGAGAGTCCCGAGGGGGTGGAGCAGACTCTGGCCGCCCTGAAAAAAGAGCTGAACGTCGAAATCGGCGTTCGGTCCATTACCCCGGTGGCTTTCTAAAGATGCCGGTTCAGCCAGTATTACGCTATCCCCATCCGGTATTGAAAAAGCTCTGTCATCGGGTCGAGCAGATCGATCAGCGCATCCATGACCTGATTCAGGATCTGGTGGACACAATGCACGACGGGCCCGGCTCGGTCGGTGTGGCCGCCCCGCAGATCGGCGTGACGCTCCGGGTCTGTGTGGTGGATGTATCGAAGAACCGTCACGGAAAAGAGAACAACCACGGCCTGCTGTGCATGATCAATCCGGAGATCACGAGCAGGAGCGGTTCGGCGACCATGCGCGAGGGGTGCATGAGCGTTCCGGACTACACCGGCGATGTTGATCGGGCCACCGAGATTTCGCTGCAGTTCACTCTGCCGGAGGGGTCAGTTCAGGAGATAACAGCCAGCGGTTTTGAGGCGGTCGCCATCCAGCACGAAATGGACCATCTGGACGGCGTCCTTTTTCTGGATCGGGTGACCAGCATCAAGACAGGACTGTTTCGGCGCAAGAACTATTAGCCCGAAAGAAAACGAGGTTAAACAATGTCGGAACACTTGACCAAAAAGGAACAGAGGGAACTGCTGAAGATCGCACGGGCAACCATAGTCGAGCATGTCACCAACCGGAAGATTCCGGACGTGACTTCAGCATTGCCGGGGCTGAACCTTAACTCGGGCTGTTTTGTCACGATCAAACAGAAGGGACAATTGCGGGGATGCATCGGCAATTTTATATCCGATCAGCCGCTGTATCAACTTGTGCAGGAAATGGCGGTCTCGGCTGCTACCCGCGATCCCCGTTTTTACCCGATGAAGTCCGATGATCTGGCCGATTTCACGCTTGATATCTCGGTACTCTCGCCGCTGGAAAAGGCTGCTTCTGCTGAGGAGGTCAAGGTCGGCAAGCATGGCATCTACATCGTCAAGGGGAGTTATCGCGGGGTGCTGTTGCCTCAGGTGGCGATCGAATACGGCTGGAATCGCGACCAGTTTCTGCAGCATACCTGCATCAAGGCCGGCCTGCCGCAAGACGCCTGGCAGGGGGAGTGCGACATTTACATCTTCAGCGCCCAGGTGTTCGGGGAATAGCAGGTTGTTGAAAAGCGGCATCTCGCCGCCGTCCTCGAAATCCTCCTTGTGACTTCGGCCTGCGGCCTCACCCTTCGGGCGCCTTCGCGGTCCAATTTCACTCGTGAAATTGTGCGGCGTAGCGCTGTTTATGCCCCAGAGGGTACTACGCCTCCGCGGGTCTTTCTGCGGGGGCGACGATCTATCCGCTTTTGAACAACCTGAGATATCAACACCCTGCTAACCTCCCATCGCCTGGGCCAGTTCTGCAAACTCGCCGTCAAGCGGCGCGGTGACACTGATCTCCACTCCCTTCGCATTCCGAAACGTCATCGTCGAGCAATGCAGCATCATCCTGCCGGCCGCCCCGCCGCCATAGGAGGTATCGCCGAGTATCGGCAGGCCGACCGAGGCGAGGTGCACCCGGATCTGATGGGTGCGACCGGTCAACGGCCGCGCTTCCACCAGCGAAAGATCACCCGATGACGCCATGGTCCTGAATTCGGTGATGGCCGCCTTGCCCCCTTCCACGACCCCGTAACGCGCCGGGGCGACCTTGCCGATCGGTGCGTCCACCCGCCATTTCTCCTGGTCGGGGCGACCGCAGACCAACGCCAGGTACAGCTTGTCGACCAGACCATCCTGAAACAGTTTCGATAGCCGGCCAGCGGCCTGCCGGTTCTTCGGGAAGAGCATCGCTCCCGACGTGCCGCGATCGAGGCGGTGGACAACCCGGGCCGGCTCGCTGTTCCCCTGCCCCTTGAAATATTCGGTCACCCAGTATTCCAGTGTCCCCTTCAACTGATAGGGGGTGCGCTGGCTGTTGATCCCGGCCGGTTTGCTGACGGCGATCAGTTCCGGGTCTTCATACAGCAACGCCTCCGGCGGCAGCAGCAGCTCCTGAAAGCGCCCCGCCTCCATGATGCCGATCTCGATGACATCTCCAGCCTTGACGCTTCGTGACGCCACCCGTACCAGGGCAACATTGACCGTACACCCGCCCCGGTCGATGATGCGGCGCGCCTCCGATTTGCTGACTCCCGCGCAGAGTGTTGCAATGGCATCATCGAGGCGGAAACCGCTCTGATCTTTTCCCACCGTTTTACGAACTATCATGCAGTCGTAGTACCCTTTTTGCCGTCCGATTACAAACAAATCCTTTGTGGCGAAACTCACCCGATTCTGCTAACCTCTTCCGTCATGACATCTTACTCCCGTTTATCCATACCGGCGTTGCGCGGGCCGGTGCCGCTGTCGCACCTGTTGCTGCGCAGCTTCATCCGGGACGGGCATTGTGCCGTCGATGCCACCTGCGGCAACGGCCATGACACCCTGCTGCTGGCCCGCCTGGTTGGACGGGGCGGCCATGTCTGGGGTTTCGACATTCAGCAGCAGGCGCTTGCCGAAACCGGGCGCAGGCTGTCCGAAGCCGAACTGTCGGGTCGGGTGACGCTCCTGCATACCGGGCATGAAGAGCTGGCACGGCACGTTGCCGTACCGGTGCAGGTGGTGCTGTTCAATCTCGGCTACCGCCCCGGCGGAGACCGCACTATTATCACCCGGCCGGATACAACCGGCAGCGCCCTGGAACAATCGCTACGGTTGCTTGCTCCCGGTGGAATTGTAATGGTGACGGTCTACCCCGGCCACGACGGCGGCACGGACGAACAGGCCGCAGTCGAGAGCTGGGCTGCCGGTCTTGACCCGCAGACCTTTCATTCCTGGCGCATGGAACAGGCCAACGTCAGCCCGACAGCTCCATACCTGCTCCTCGTCCAGAAGGCGCTCTGACATGCTGCGCACCCTGCTCCCCTTCCTGGTTATCCTGCCGGCGCTTGCCTATGCGCTGATTTCGCTGGTCTGTGCGCTGAAATATTTCAAAAAGCGGGATTGCCCGCCCGCCGCTCCACCCCGGTCTCCCTCGGTTTCAATCCTGAAACCGGTCAAGGGTATGGACGAAGACAGTTACGATAATTTTGCCTCGTTCTGCAGTCAAGACTACTCAGGAGAGCTGGAGCTCCTGTTTGCCGTGGCATCGCCGGACGACCCGGTTATTCCGGTCATCAGGCAGCTGATGGCTGATTTTTCCAATCATGTCATCACCCTGGTCATCAATCCGGCCCTGCACGGGCCGAACCAGAAGGTTTCCAATCTGATCAACGCCTTTCCTCAGGCCAGACACGAGATACTGGTTGTCAGTGACAGCGACATCAGTGCCGAGCCGGACTATCTCCGGTCGGTTACCGCGCACTTTTCCGACCCGCGGATCGGCCTGGTTACCTCGCTATACCGCACCTCCGACGTGCACGGCATTGCCGCCGCCCTTGAAGCAACCGGTTTCACGGCGGAGATGATCCCCAATGTTCTGGTGGCCCGCCAACTGGAGGGGCTTACCTTTGCTCTGGGCGCATCCATGGCGGTCAGACGTGATGTGCTGGAGACAATAGGCGGGTTTGACGCCCTGGCGCCGTACCTAGCCGATGACTATCAGCTCGGCAATATGGTCCACCTTGCCGGATGGCAGATTGCGCTTGACCCCTGCTTTGTCGAGAGTGTCATCAAATCCGAGAATCTGATGACGGTGTTGTCACGACAACTGCGCTGGGCCCGCACCATACGGGTCAGCCGTCCGTGGGGGTATCTGGCCTCCGGAGTCACGCTCCCCTTTCCCGCGGCCCTGCTGGCAACGCTGCTGGCCCCGTCACCGGCGCTCGGGGTGGCCGCAGTGGCACTGCTGTACGGAGTCCGCCTGAGTGTCAGCACCATCTTCAGCCGCCGCTTTGTCCGGGACAACCTTTTTCCCCGTTGGCTCTGGCTGCTGCCGCTGCGGGATATGCTCGCCTTTTTCACCTGGGCTCTCTCCTTTCTGGGGAACAGGGTTGAATGGCGTGGCAGCAGGTTTATCCTGAAACCGGGGGGGAAGATCGAGGAGCTGGTGTGATGCTGCGCATGAATCTTAACAAACTGGAAATAACGTTACTTGCCCTGTCGCTGCTGCTTCTCTGCGTCCTCCCCATATCCGGTGTCGCTGCTGAGATGGAGGTGGCATCCAAACCGGTTGTCATAGTGGGCGGTGACCGCGACTATCCTCCCTATGAGTTCCTGGACAAGAACGGCCAACCGGCGGGGTACAACGTCGATCTCACCAGGGCGATTGCCGATGTCATGGGGATGAAGGTCGAATTTCGCTTCGGCGGCTGGTCGGAGATGCGCAACGCACTCATGGCGGGTTCCATCGGTGTTCTGGAGGGGATTTCCTACTCCGAGGATCGGACCAAAACCCTCTCGTTCTCCCCGCCCCACACCATCATCAATCACGCAATCTTTGCCCGCAAGGGCACTCCGCCGGTCAACTCCATCGAAGAGTTGCGGGGCAAGCAGATCATCGTCTTTCAAGACGGCATCATGCACGACTACCTGGCGTCCCTCGGCTTTGCGCCCAACCTGGTGATGACCGCGACTCCTGCCGATGCGTTGCGCCTGCTGGCGTCGGGCAAGCATGACTATGCCGTGCTGGCCATGCTCCCCGGCATGTATATTATCCGCGAACACAAGCTGTCCAATCTGGTGCCGGTGGCCAAGAGCATCTCGACCCAGAAATACGGCTATGCCGTCAAGAAGGGGAACGAAGAGCTGTTGGCCCGCTTCAACGAAGGGCTGGCAATCCTGAAGAAGACCGGCCAGTATCAGGACATCTACGACCGCTGGCTCGGGGTGCTCGGCCCCCCCAAGGTTTCCTGGGAAAAGGTGGTCTGGTACGGCGCCATGGTGCTGGGACCGCTGCTGCTGATTCTGGCCGGAACCGTAGTCTGGTCCCGCACGCTCCAGAAGCGGGTAGCCCAGCGCACGGAAGAACTGGCACTGGAAGTAACCGAGCGCAAACGCGCGCTGGATGAGCTGAAACTTCATCAGGACAAGTTGATCCAGGCCGACAAGATGGCCTCCCTCGGCATTCTGGTCGCCGGGGTGGCTCATGAGATCAAC
Organism: Dongiaceae bacterium; assembly: GCA_035571735.1. GTDB lineage: Bacteria > Desulfobacterota > Desulfuromonadia > Geobacterales > Pseudopelobacteraceae > JACRCG01. The sequence continues at coordinate 6,883 of DATNCC010000232.1, forward strand.
AACCCGAACGGCCTGATCCTGCTCAACATGCCGATCCTGAAGGAGGTTTATCAGGATGCCGAGGAGGTTCTGGAAGAGCGTTTCCACGG
>DATNCC010000233.1:0-35631 GCA_035571735.1 Dongiaceae bacterium
CTTGGTGTCGGAATGGGTCCACGTCAGGAAAGGCCAACCGCTGGTTCGCATCGATGTTGCCGAAACCGAGGCTCAAGTCAAGCGGGCCGAGGCCGGGATCACTTCCGCCAGAGCGAATCTGGTCCAGGCGCAGGTGGCGGCAAACCGTGCCGAGCGGGAGTTGACCAGAATCCTCAAGCTGAAGGAATCAGGTTTGGCCACCCAGCAGGCACTTGATGACGCACGCAGTGAAACAGAAGCCGCCAAGGCCAGGATCGGAGTGGCAGAGGCACAGATTCGTGTTTCCGAGGAAGAGCATCGTCAAGGGGTGGCCCGCCAGGCAAAAGGGGTTGTCGTAGCGCCGATCGACGGCATGGTTGCCCTGCGTGATGTCAACGTCGGGGATCTGGCCAGCGACGCGGCCGCCGCCAAACCGATTTTCCGGATCGTGGACAATCGCCTGCTCAATCTGACCGTGACCGTTTCGTCGGCGGAATCCGGCCGGATCAAGGTTGGCCAGCCGCTGGAATTTTCGGTTGATTCCCAGCCGGGCCGCAAGTTTACCGGTAAAGTCATGTATATCAACCCCGAGCTGTCTTCTTCAGACCGTTCGCTAAAAGTCATCGCCGAAGTACGTAACGTCCCCGAAAGCCTTAAAGGGGGGATGTTTGCCAAAGGGTGCATAATCGCCGGAACCCGATCAAACGTGCTGCAGGTGCCGCGCAGCGCGGTCGGAACCTTTGACATGCAGGCAAAAAAGGGAAGCCTGTTTGTAGTGGAAAACGGCCAGGTTCGCAAGCGGGAGATTCTGAGCGGTGCGGTTACCGGTGATATGGTCGAAATTGCTTCGGGGCTCAAGCAGGGCGAGCAATATGTTGTCAGGGGCGGTTTCAACCTCAAGGATGGCGACAGGGTCGCAGTAGCAGCAGCTAAATAACAAAACCGCAATAATTTACAAGACGAAACCTTACCACCCCTAGCCCCTCCTACCAGAAGTAGGCGCTTTTAAGCGAAATAGGATGGGGATTTTAGCTCTCCTCCTTACAAAGGAGGACCCAAAGGGCCTAAAGGGTTGGGGGTGGTTGGGTTTCGTGCCTGCGATTGTAAACTGAAACAATCAATAAGGAACACTATATGATCCTCTCCAACACCTCCATCAAGCGCCCGATCTTCGCCACGGTCATGATTCTGGCCCTGGTTGTGCTCGGCATCTTCTCCTATCGCCGCCTTTCGGTCGAAATGTTTCCCAATGTCGAGTTCCCGATCGTTTCGGTGGTCACTACTTTTGCAGGCGCTTCGCCGGAAACGGTCGAGCGGGAAGTTTCCAAACGTATCGAGGAAGCGGTCAACCAGATTGCCGGGGTAAAGCATGTGTTCTCCACCTCCCGTGAGAGTGTCTCGACGGTAATGGTCGAATTCCGCCTGGAGGAGAAGGTCAACGATGCGGCCCAGGAGGTGCGGGCAAAGTTGTCCTCGATACGTGGAACCTTGCCTGAGTCCATCGATGAACCGATTATTCAGAAGCTGGACTTTAACGCCGCGCCGGTTGCCGCACTGGCGGTCGAGTCCTCGACCTTGTCTCCGCGCGAACTGACGACGCTGGTGGAGAAGAAGGTCAAAAGGCGCTTCGAAAGCGTTGCCGGAGTCGGCAAGGTTGACATGGTCGGCGGACAGAAGCGCGAGGTCAACGTCGACCTGGATCCGGCCAGGCTTGATGCGCTCAGGCTGGGGGTTAACGATATAGTTGCCGGTATCCGCTCCGAGAACACCAATACTCCGCTGGGGCGCATAACCCGTGGTTCGGCGGAATATCCGCTGCGGATTGAAGGGAAACCGGACCGGGCCGACCAGTATCGCCGGATGACCGTGGCCCAGAGGAACGGTCGTCCGATCACGCTTGGCGAGGTGGCCCGGATAAGCGACGGTATTGAAGAGAAACGCAAACTGGCGCTTGTGAACGGCAAGCCTGCTATCGGCCTGGATATATACAAACAGTCGGGCGGCAATCAGGTTGAACTGGTTGACACGGTCAAGAAGGTTATGGGGAAGCTGCAGAAGGAGCTCCCCCCCGGAGTGACGCTGTCTCTGGTGCGCGATGGCTCGATCATGACCCGCGAGTCGCTGGCCGACGTCAAGGAAACCCTGATCATCGGCGGCATCCTGACGGTTCTGATCGTTTTCTGCTTCATAAACTCCTGGCGCTCGACCGTCATAACCGGTGTGACGCTGCCGATTTCGGTCATCGCCTCCTTCATCGTCATGAATGCGCTCGGCATGACGCTCAACGTCATGACCCTGATGGCGCTTTCCCTGGCCATCGGCATGCTGATAGACGATGCCATCGTGGTGCGGGAGAATATCGTCCGTCATCTGGAGATGGGCAAGGACCATATGGAGGCGTCCCGTTTCGGTACGTCGGAGATCGGTCTGGCGGTCTTCGCCACCTCCATGTCGATCATTGCGGTCTTCATCCCGGTGGCGTTCATGAAGGGGATAGTCGGACGTTTCTTCTACCAGTTCGGCATCAGCGTCGCCTTTGCCGTGCTGGTTTCGCTGTTTGTTTCATTCACCCTCGATCCGATGCTTTCCTCCCGCTGGCACGATCCCTCGATTCATCTGCAGGGGAAGCGCAAAGGGCTCGCCCGCTATCTGGAAATCTTCAATTCCTGGTTTGACCGAACCGCCGACAAATACCGGGGCGCTATTTCCTGGGCTCTTGACCACCGCAAGAGCGTCATGGCGCTGGCCTGTGCCGCCTTTGTCGCCGGGATCGTGATTTTCGGCACCCTTGAGTCATCATTCATGGCTCCGGAGGACAAGGGAGAGTTCCAGATCTCCATCAAAACAGCGCCGGACGCCTCAATGGCAGAAACCGAAGACCGGATGAATGCCGCACTGGCGGCGGTCAAGGCCGCGCCGGAAGTCGATCACACCTATGCCACCATCGGTGCCGGAGACAGCGGCACGGTGCGGGACGGCCTGCTGTACGTCAAGCTCAAGGAACGGAAAGAACGCAACAAGAACCAGTTCCTCCTGCAGCGGGAGGTTCGGGAGCGGTTGCAGAAGGTGGCGGGAATTACCTTCTCAATCGAGGAGGTGGGACAGATCGGTGGACAGAAACCGCTCAACGTCAACCTGAAGGGGGATGATCTGACCGTTCTCAAGCAACTCGGCGCGCGCTTGAAGGAGGAACTCTACAAGGTGCCCGGGATCGTAGATTTATCCCTGACCCTGGAGAATGACATCCCCGAATACCGCATGCGGGTCGATCGCGACAAGGCGCTGTCTGCCGGTGTTACAACCAGTGCTATCGTCGGCGCGATCAGCCGTCTGGTGGGGGGCGAGGCGATTTCGACTTTCGAGGATGAGGATGGCGATGCGGTCAATCTGCGGGTGCGCCTTCCGGCACATCTGAGACAGCATGCGGCCCAGGTTCAGGATCTGAACGTGTCCGTGCCTGACGGAAATGGCGGAATAAAACTGGTGTCGCTCTCCAGCCTGACCAGCACGGCGGTGGCCGCCTCGCCGACCGAGATAAACCGGCGCGACCTGGCCCGTCAGATTACCGTCAGCGCCAATCTCGACCGGCTGCCGGTCGGCACGGCGGCCAAATACGTCGAGGCCGCCTCGAAGAGGATCAACATGCCTCCCGGCTACTCGATCAACCTGTCGGGCGAGGCCGAGGACATGGCCGAATCATTTGGCTACATGGGAGAATCGCTGCTGTTGGCGGTGCTCTTCGTCTATTTGATTCTGGCCGCCCAGTTTGAATCGTTCTTCGAACCGCTCGCCATCATGCTCTCCCTGCCGCTCTCGATCGTCGGCATGGCAGGCATGCTCAAACTGACCGGCGACACGATCAACATCATGTCGCTGATCGGACTGATCATGCTGATGGGGCTGGTGACCAAGAACGCAATCCTGCTGGTCGATTACGCCAAGGTGCTCCAGCGGCGGGACGGCATGGCGCGCCGCGAGGCGGTCATTCTGTCCGGCCGTACCCGGCTGCGGCCGATCATCATGACGACCCTGGCGATGATTTTCGGCATGATGCCGCTTTTTCTGGCGCTCGGCGCCGGAGCAGAGATGCGCGCCCCCATGGCCCGCGCCGTGGTTGGCGGTCTCCTGACTTCAACCCTGCTGACGCTGCTGGTGGTGCCGGTCATGTACACGCTGATGGACGATCTGGGGAGCTGGCTGAAGCGGAGATGGAAAGGGCATAATGCCTGAAATCCCTACGGTCCTGTTCGATTCGTTCGGTGGCAGCAGTTTTGCCTCTTCGTGGCGCTTCGGCGGTTATGTCGAAACTGTTGCCGCCACACACAGCAGTGAGGTGGCTGACGTACTGAAGCAGGTAGAACAGGCCACAGCGGATGGTCTGTATGCTGCCGGCTTTGTCGCCTATGAAGCTGCTTCCGCGCTTAATCCGGATCTTCCTTCCGTTCCACAGGTTGAGGGACTGCCGCTTGCATGGTTTGCTCTATTCCGGGAGCGACACGAGGTTGCTGCCGGGACGGGGCTTTCCGTTACTTCGGCAGATGTTGCGCTCGAACCCCTGAAGAGTCTCGAAGAGTACACCGGAGAGATTGAGCAAATCCGCAACTACATCGCCGCCGGCGACTGTTATCAGGTCAATCACACCTTCCCGCTGCAGGGGGTGTTCCAGGGGAATCTGCAGGAATTGTACTCACGGATCGGCACCGCGCAGCGGGCTCCGTTCTGCGCGTATCTTGACATCGGCCGGTTCGCCATTCTTTCGGCGTCGCCGGAACTGTTCTTTTCGTTGAAGGACGGCATCATTACCACCCGCCCGATGAAGGGAACCGCCCGCCGCGGGCGCTGGGCGGATGAAGATCTCGCCGCAGTCGACCGGTTGCGGAACTGCACAAAGGAGATGGCCGAAAACCTGATGATAGTGGATCTGCTGCGCAACGATCTCGGCATCGTGGCCGAGACCGGTTCGGTGGCTGTGGACGCCCTGTTCGAGGTCGAAACATATCCGACTGTTCACCAGATGACCTCCACCGTTTCGGCGCAACTCCGCCCTGGAACCGGTCTGATGGACATTTTCCAGGCCCTGTTCCCGTGCGGTTCGGTGACCGGGGCTCCCAAACGCCGCTGCATGGAAATAATCGCCGGGCTTGAAGATGCACCGCGCGGACTCTACTGCGGGGCGATCGGCTGCGTTGCCCCGGGCGGCGAGGCGCTCTTTTCCGTGGCCATCCGCACCCTGCTCCTTGACGCACAGACGAACAGCCTGACAATGGGGGTCGGGAGCGGCATCACCTGGGATTCGGAGGCTGCGGCGGAATATGCCGAATGCCTTAGCAAGGGAGCGTTCGTCAACCGGCCGGACAACGATTTCCGGTTGATTGAATCGCTGAGGCTGGAGGATGGTGTCTACACCCTTCTGGACAGGCATATGGCCCGATTGACGGCTTCAGCGGGATACTTCGGCTTTTTCTGTGACGAGGAAGAGATACGACATGCTCTATCAGATCATGCCGCGCAGACGCCCGGACTTTGCAAGGTGCGCCTCCTGCTGGCTTCGGATGGCGGCATGGAAATATCTTCAGAACAGTTGGTGGAGAGCGCTGCTCCGCTACGTGTCGCTGTCGGCTCCATCCTGGTTGATTCAGATGATAGAATGCGCTACCACAAAACCGACCGCCGCGAGCTGCTCGACACCGCCCGATCGAGCCGGTCCGATTGCGACGAGGTACTGCTGCTGAACGAGAATGGCCAGCTGACCGAGGGAAGCTATAATTCCCTGGTTGTAAAGCTGGATGGTCAACTCGTGACTCCTCTGCTCTCCTGCGGCCTGCTACGGGGAGTGCTGCGGGAAGAGCTGCTTGAACGGGGCGAAATATCGGAGAGAATTCTGTATCCTGACGATCTCGAACGTGTCGAAGAGATGTGGCTGATCAACTCGGTGCGCGGCTGGCGCCCCGCGATCCTTTTGAAAAAGGAGTAAATAACATGAAGAAGATCATGAAGCTGATTGTGCTGTTGTTGCTGACATGCGGATTGGCGGGATGCTTTCAGGTTGATCAGGTTATCACGCTGGCGCCGGATGGGAGCGGCACCGTAGAGGAAACATTCATGATCAGCCGCAAGATCGCCGACTCCATGTCGGCCCTTGCCGCCGGCATGAGTGAACAGCCGGGAGCTGATGGCAATGACAAGTCTCCGCCCAGGGAGCAGAGCTTCTTCAAGGATGACGAGATCAGGAAACGGGCCGAAAACTACGGGGCTGATGTCCGATTTGTCAGGATGGAGCGTTTAGCCAACGATAAATATGAGGGCTATAAGGCTGTATATTCTTTTAAAAATATAAATACGTTGAGGCTTGACCAGTCCAATCCGGGGATGCCGAAGCAGATCGGCCAAGGAAGCGAATCGGCTTCAAAAGGGGCCGAATTCGTATTTACGCCCGGTAAAACCGCTATTCTGGTGGTGAAACAGCAGAAAAAAAGTGCGGTAACTGGGGAGAACGCTCCTGCCATGCCCCCCCAAGCCGGGGAAACAAGCACCGAGGATCTGGCCATGGTGCGCCAGATGTTCGAAGGTCTGCGCATTTCTACAACACTGGTCATAAAAGGGAAGGTTATCGAGTCCAACGCCACCCATCGAACCGGCTCCACGATTACCCTGGCCGAGGTTGACTTCGGGAAAATTCTGGATAAACCGGAGTTGCTTGCCAAAATGGCTGCAGTGCAGCCTGGTGATCAAGCGGCTGCAATGGAAATGATCAAGAAGGTTCCCGGTATGAAGTTTGACATGAATGACGAGCTGCGTGTCAGCTTCCGATAGCGGTTATTACGATCTGAAACAAACAGATTCACATCCGGGGGATAGTGTTGTGCGTAAAATGATTTTGTTTGCGATATTTATTCTACTGCCGGCCGTAGCGGCTGCCAGAACCCTGACGCTGGATCAGGCTGTCTCGATTGCGATGGAGAAGAACCGCGATATCGAAAAAGCCCGCGAGTATGCAATGTATGTTCAGGGGAAATATGTCGAGGAGCGGGCCGCTGCGCTGCCGCAATTGTCTCTTGCCGGTTCAGCGCTTGTCGCAAAGGACGGCAGCCAGGAGATAGCCGGATTTCCTGCCCAGCGCCAGTTTATCCGGACGGTCGATCTGACACTTTCCCAGCCGCTCTATACCTGGGGCAAGTTGACAGCCGGCATTCGTGCTGCCGAAGTCGGACTGAAAACCGCCGCGGAACAGTTGCGGCTGTATCGGCAGGCAGCCTACCGTGATGTGACGGCGGCGTATCTCGATATTCAACTGGCCAGGGAGTTGTACCGGCTGGCCCGGGAAAACCGTGCGCAAAAGCTGCGGCATCTGGACGAGGCCACGCGCAAGTTCGACTCCGGAGTCGCGACAGACTATGATGTGCTGGCCGCTGAAGTGGCGGCAGAAAATACGCTGCCGGAAGTCATCCGCTCCGAAAACGGTGTCCGTCTGGCTCGCGAGAGGCTCCGTTTTCTTCTCGCCATCGGAAACGAAGAGGTCGATGTGACCGGATCCCTGGAAGCGTCGGCTGATAGCCCTCTCCCGGCCAGTTATGAAGAAGCGGTGCAGATTGCCGGCAAGCGCCGTCCGGAACTCAACGATCTGCGGCTACGTCTCGGCGTCTATGACGAACTGGTAACCATCGCCTATGCGGACGATAAACCGCGTCTTGACCTGAAGGGTGGCGTCGGCTGGCACTGGGCAAGCCTGAATGATCCGGGCCCGGCGTTGAATGCCTCCGGGGCGGCATGGAACGCCGGGCTCTTTGTGACGTTCCCGTTTTTTGACGGTCTCAAGACAAGCGGCAGGGTTGCCCAGGCCAGAAGCGATCTGCGCACAAAACAGATTGAGGAGGCCAAACTGCTGGATTCGATTGCCCTTGAAGTTCGTCAGGCGGAATTTTCGTACCAGGAGGCCGCCGGGATACTAAAGGCACTCTCCGGCACGGTCAAACAGGCCGAACGTCTGGTTCAAATGGCGGAAAAGGGGTACGAGTTCGGCGTCAAGATCAGGCTTGAGGTTGACGATGCCCAGTTGAACCTGCTCCAGGCCAGGAGTAATCTTGCAAAAGCTCAACGCGACTTCCGGGTGGCGCAGGTCGTGTATCTCTGGGCAATGGGGGTTGTGGGGGAGTAGCACAAGGCGGGGTCTCGACATATATTATATGCGGTTCTACAATCCTTTTGACTCATTGTGAGCTGCATGGTACCTTGCGCTATTATTTTACAGCCGGAGGAACCACATGAGCATTGTTGTTGTCGGCACCGTGGCGTTTGATACCGTTGAAACCCCTTTCGGGCGTGGAGATAATGTTCTTGGAGGATCCGCCACATATTTTTCCACTTCGGCCAGCTTTTTCTCCGATGTGTCTCTGGTCGCCGTTGTCGGAGAAGATTTCCCGGAAGAACATGTCAAATTTCTCCAGAGTCGCAACATTGATACCGCAGGTTTGCAGCGCATCCCCGGCAAGACGTTTCACTGGAGCGGCCGCTACGGGTATGATCTGAACGAAGCCCAGACGCTTGACACCCAGCTTAACGTCCTGATGGATTTTCAACCGGAATTGCCGGAATCCTACCGCGATGCGGAATATCTCTTTCTGGCCAATATCGACCCGGACCTGCAGATGACGGTGCTTGAACAGGTGCGGAGACCGAAGCTTGTGGCGTGCGACACCATGAACTTCTGGATATCCTCCAAGCCGGAAGCTCTGAAGAAGGTGCTGCAGAAGGTTGATATTGTTATCATCAATGAAGGTGAAGCGCGCCAGTTCACCGGGGAGGCCAATCTGGTCAAGGCCGCCAGGCAGATCATTGCTCTTGGCTGCAAGCGACTGGTCGTCAAGCGGGGAGAATACGGTGTGCTGATGTTCACCGCGGAGTCTGTTTTTGCGGCGCCTGCCTATCCGCTGGAGGAGGTGTTCGATCCGACCGGTGCGGGAGACACGTTTGCCGGCGGATTTATGGGCTATCTGGCAAATACGGGCGATCTGTCGGAGGAGGGGCTTCGGCAGGCGATCGTTTTCGGCAGCGTAATGGCCTCTTTTAATGTTGAGGATTTCAGCCTGAACCGCATGAAGCGACTTGAGTATAAAGAGATTCAAGCCCGTTTCGGCAGCTTCAAGGCGTTGACGAACTTCAGGGATATTACTTTATGATCCTGTGTATCAGGGCTAGAGAAGTTGTCAGTTCAGGGATAAACATATAAATGAAAAGCGTCTTCTGCTCGATAGCTGCAATGCTTCTGCTGATGACCGTTTCCGGGTGCATATCGGGTCGGGGTCAGGGCAATGCCAAGCCAAATCCGGCGTCTTATCATTATCAAATGGGGCTTTCTTATCTTGGGGAGCGTAATTATTCCTCGGCCCTGTTTGAACTGACCGAGGCTGAAAAACTTGATCCTAAAAATCCGGATGTCCTCTATAATCTCGGCATGGCTTTTATCGGGAAAAAACGCCCCGATCTTGCCGAAGCAAAACTCCTGAAAGCGATCCAGTTGAAACCGGGTTTTTCTGTTGCCCGCAACGATCTGGGGGTGGCTTATCTTGACCTGAAACGCTGGGACAGCGCCATTCAGCAATTCAAAATTGTTAAGGATGATCTTTTTTACGATAACAGTGAAAATGCGTCCATCAATCTGGGGCTGGCCTATCTGGGGAAAGGCGATTATCCGAAAGCTTTGGAGGAACTTCAGGCTGTAGCCGCCCAAAACCCGCGTAATCCTGTTGTGCGGCTTTCTCTGGGGCGGGTCTGGTTTGCCATGGACAAGAGTGAACAGGCGATTGCCGAATATACCAGGGCACTGGAGATTTATCGTGATTATGGCGCGGCTTACTGTTATCTGGGCCAGGCACTGCTGAAGCTGAACAGAATTAATGATGCCCGCGCCGCATTCAAGGAGGCTGTACGGTTAATTCCCGACAGCGAACTGGGTCGAGCAGCTCTCGGGTATCTGGATCTTATCAAATGAGTGAGGCCAGAGTGTCTGATACAGTTTCATCTGCGCCGGAACCCCTCGGCGGGTCACCGGGGGCAATTTTACGCCGTTGCCGGGAATTTCACGGGGTTTCGCTTGAAGAAGCCTCTAAAACCACAAAAATAGGCATTTCTCACTTGAAAGCGCTGGAATACGACCGGATTCGTGAGTTTGCCAATCGTGCGTACCTCATGGGTTTTCTTCGTATCTACGCAACTTATCTAGGCCTGAATCCTGACGATATAGCGCGGATGTATGACAAATTTTTCGGAGTTAAAAGCGAGAAACCAAATCCTGCCGGCACTTCTGCCACCCCCGCTCGTCCGATGCGCCGTTTCGTTTCTCTCAAAAAAATGTTGGTCCCCGCTTTTTTACTTGCAGCAATTTTGATTACAGCAACCATATTCAAACGCCCTCCGCCCCCGCTTGTTCGTCAGCCGCAACCGGTGGCGGTCGTCGTTCCTCCCCGGCAGGAAAGCGCGATACAAATAGCACAAAGCTCCGTACGAAACATCAAGGTTGAGCAGGTTGTTACTGCTCCCAAGAAAGAAAAACGTCCCGAAGAACCGCCCGAATCTGAAAAAACGGTAACACCGAATCATCAGACAGATTCCGCAAAGGGGTTCGTTCTGAAAATCAAGGTTACTCAAAACGGCACGCTAACCTCAAACGTAGACGGCTCCGGGCCACAACAGCATGAGCTCACCATCGGAGATGTCATAGAGTGGAAGGCGGAGAAGAAAGTCACTCTTGAATTAAGCAATGCCGGTGGAGTTGAAGTTGAACTGAACGGCAAACCTTACAAATCGCTGGGAGGGCTTGGTAAACCAGCTTATGTTGAATTTGATGGCGAAGGCGTCTCACAGTAATTAGTGTCCTGTTTATCTGGCTCCTGGCCGTTTCCCCCAATCGGGATGTTCTCCCCGCAAGTCACAGGCAAAAAATGAATATCGGGGCCTTGACAGCCCATCGCTCCATGCTAGAATTCCTGTACGTTGCAAACCAGGGGAGTAACCGTGGGACAGGAATTCAAAAGAATACTTGTTGTGGATGATGAGGAAAACGCCCGGGTAGCGCTTTCCAAGATTCTTGCCCACGATGGCTATGACGTCTCGTCGGTTGCGAACGGGCTGGAGGCTCTCAATTATCTGCGCAGCAAAGATGTCGAGTTGATCATTACAGACCTCAATATGCCTGAGATGAACGGGCTGATGTTCTTGCGCGAGCTCAACCGCATTCACCCCGCCAGCAATGTTATCATGATCACTGCTTACGGCGAAGTTGAATCGTATCTGGAAGCCATGACGCTGGGGGCTTTTGAATATATCAACAAACCGGTCCGATATGACGATCTCAAAAAAATCATAAACAAGATTTTCAAAACCATCTGAACAGACCAGAGCAATTAGAGGAGGACTTTTATGAAGCCGTTTACAAAAATTCTGAGCGCCATCGATTTTTCGGAAAACTCTGAATGTGCATTTGACTACGCCCTGACATTGGCAATTCAATTCGATGCCGAACTTACAATCCTGCACGCCATAAATGAACCGGTTGATTTACGCGGTTTTTATGTGCCGCACATCTCTTTTGAGCAACTTGAAAAAGAGATCGAGGAAAGCGCCACCAAGATGATGGAAACATTCTGTAGTACAAAGTTAGGGACGTTTTCAAATTACAAAACAGCTATCGTGACCGGAGTTCCCAGCGATGAGATCACGGCGGCTGCAGCCAGAATTGATGCGTCCCTGATCGTGCTCGGAACACATGGCAGAACCGGCCTTGACCGTATCCTTTTCGGCAGCACGGCAGAACGGGTTGTCCGCTCTGCCGGTTGCCCGGTTCTGACGGTCAGGCTTCCGGCAGCCTAGCGATGAATACAGTAATACCCATTAATAGATCCATTCCACCATGCTGACTGAAACGGGAGATCCCGGCACAAAAACCTCTGTCGTCATTATCGACGATGACAGGAACCTCCTTGAACTGACCTCGCTGATACTCTCAAAGAACGGGTTTCTGCCATATGTTGCGGACCGCGCTCAGGAAGGGCTGGAGCTTATTGCCAGCCACTCTCCTGAACTGGTTTTGCTCGATTATATGATGCCGGAAATGGATGGTCTGTCTGCGCTGCAGCGGATCAAGGCCGGCTTTCCGGATACGTACGTCGTAATGCTTACCGGCAGGGGGAGTGAAGAGGTCGCCGTTGAATTGATGAAAAATGGCGCTTCCGAGTATATTCTCAAGCCATTCAACAATCACAATCTGGTCGAAAGGCTGGAAAACGTATTGAGAATCCGCGAAATCGAACTTCATAACAGGGAACTGTTAAAACAGCAGGAACAGCTGCTTTATGAAATTGAACATTGGAATCTGGAACTTCAGAAACGGGTTTGCGAAAAAACCGAGGCGCTTCGGGTTGCTCACGAAGAGATTGTCCAGTCTGAAAAACTTGCTGCAATGGGCTACCTTTCTGCCGGTATTGCTCACGAGATCCGTAATCCACTCAACTCCATTTCCCTTTTTGTTCAGCTGATGCGCCAGACAACTACTGAACCGGATCAACTTGAACACCAGGCGAAAATCCTGAAAGAAGTTGAACGGATAGACTCCATTATCCGTAAACTGCTGGATTCTTCCCGCCGAACACGCAGCATTTCGTCCAGTGTGCAGATTACTCAGGTGATCGATAACGTAATTGAAACCTTTTCGGCCCAGATTGAAACCAGAAAAATACAGGTTGACCGGCAGTATCATTGCGTGCCCGCAATACCGTCCATAACCGCCGATCCAAATGATTTACAACAGATTTTCACCAACCTGTTTCTGAATGCCATGGACGCAATGAGCCGCGGAGGACGCATTGCAATTGAGGTTTTTGAAAAGGACGGCAGGGTGATTGTCAGGTTTAGTGACAGTGGTACCGGAATTGTGGAGGACGTTCTCCCCAGTATATTTGAACCTTTTTTCAGTACCAAGAGTCGCGGCACCGGAATGGGGCTCCCGGTTGCCCAGCGTATTGCCCGGATGTACGAGGGGAGTATGGAGGTAGAGCATTCATCCCCGGAAGGAACCACATTCCGTCTGGAGTTTCCGGTCTGCCGCTGAAAAAACATTCTTCCTTTCCTTTTTTGGCCATGGTGGTGTACTATGCGCCAGCTGTCAATTACCCTTCCGGTTAGTGTGTGTGCCGCATGGATCTTCCACTCAGAAAAGTTCTTATCATCGATGACGACCCATTTTTCCTGAAAGTACTGACCGACAATTTCAGTGAGAACGGATTTACCGTGTTCAACGCCAATGACGGCGTTGAAGGTGTGAAGGCCTATCTTGAAGAGTTGCCTGACGCTGTGATCTCTGATCTTGTGATGCCCCGTATGGGGGGGGTTAGCACCTGCATGGAGATCGGGCGGCTGGCGGGAGATACCCCACCGGTGATTGTGTTGTTAACGTCCATGTTCCAGGAAACACCTCATGAGCACGACGTGCCTGAAATGGGCGCCAGAATCCACATTCCCAAGTCCACACCCCCACTGGATATCGTCATTATCGTAGAACAGCTCCTGGATCGCGGAAAGTACCAGAAAAGCTGACGACATGCCTTTTATCTATCGGAATTTCCATCTCACTCCTCATGAACGTGAAGAAAATCTGCCTGCATTGCTGGCTGCGAAACTTTCCGTTCCGCTCACTTCGTTGAATGACGTCCGCATCATCCGCAAAGGGATCGACGCCCGCAAAAAGCCGAACATTAAACTGGTTTACACGCTCTCCTTTTCAGCTGATGACGCGATCCGGCCGCTCCTGGACACTGATCCGGCACTGGAGTGGCATGACGAACAAACGGTTCCGGTTCCCGGGCAGATTCAGTCGCCCAAGCGGATCGTCATCGTCGGCAGCGGTCCGGCCGGACTTTTTGCCGCTCTGCGTCTGGCAGAATACGGGCTTACTGCAACGATCATCGAGCGTGGGGAACCGGTGGAACAACGGGCGCTGTCAGTGCAACGCTTCTGGAAAGACGGCGTCCTTGATCCTGAATCCAACGTCCAGTTCGGCGAGGGTGGAGCCGGAACGTTTTCGGATGGCAAGCTGACCTGCCGCTCCAAAGATCCGCTCGTGTCGTGGGTGCTGGGACGACTGGCGGACTTCGGAGCGCAGCCTGAAGTGCGCTATCTTGCCAAACCTCATATCGGCACCGATCGATTGAGGACGGTAATAGGTTCCATCCGGCGGGAACTTCTTGAGAAGGGCTTTACTGTCCGCTTCGGTTGTCGTATGACCGATCTGGGCATCAAGGATGGGCGCATTGCGGCAGTGACTCTGAATGATATGGAAGAAATCCCGTGCGATCATCTGATTCTGGCCAGTGGGCACAGCGCCCGGGACACGTTTGAACTACTGGAGCGGCTGAACGTGCCGCTGCAGCGCAAGCCGTTCGCAATGGGGCTCAGGGTTGAACATCCTCAAGAACTGATAAACCGGATCCAGTATGGCAGCGGGAACCAGCCAAACCTGCCGGTGGCTGACTACGCAGTCGCCTGGAACGACGCTTCCAGCGGCCGCAGCGCCTATTCCTTCTGCATGTGCCCGGGAGGGGTTGTGGTCGGCGGGGCATCCGAGGCAGGGGGGGTGGTTACCAACGGTATGAGCGGTCAACTGCGCAACTCCCCCTACGCAAACAGCGCCTTGGTGGTCAATGTTCGAGAGGACGATTTTGATGGGCCAGGTCCGCTGGCAGGGGTTCGGCTGCAACGCAGGTGGGAGCAGCGGGCATTTAAGCTGGGTGGGGGAGGATATCGGGCACCGGCCCAGAATCTGCTCGATTTTTTACGACTTCCGGGAAAAGGTGCGGCCAGAACGAGTTACCGTCCCGGGATCAGCGAGACAGAACTGGATTCCGTGTTGCCGCAGTTTATCATTGATACGCTGCGGGCAGGAATCGTTCTCTTCGGGCGAAAACTGAGGGGTTTTGTAACCGCCGAGGCAACCCTGATCGGCATCGAGTCACGCACCTCATCACCGGTGCGCATCCTGCGCGACAGCAGTTTCGAATCCGTTGGCGTCAAAGGTCTGTATCCGGCAGGTGAAGGGGCCGGATATGCCGGTGGTATCATGAGTTCCGCCATTGATGGCATAAAAATCGCCGATAGCATCGCGGGGAGGTTGAGAGCTCCTTAATTTCCCCAGAATAATGTTGTTATTGCATTTAACCCAAATCATCGCGGCTAGTAAATCAGGTATTATCCTGTTTATTTGGGCGCTGGAATATTCAGTTTCAGATCAAGTTCCCGTACCCGCCCAAGCGTTGAGAGCGGCTGGTCAAATTTTGCCGCGTTACCGATAATAATCAGCTTGAATGCGTCCGGGTGCAGATATTTTCTGGCCGCACTCAGTATGTCCGCTTTCGTCACCCTGGCAATATTGTCGCGATACTGTTCAAGATAGCCGTCCGGATAGCCGTAATATTCGAGCCGGGCTCGCTGGTTTACAATCGAAGCAGGAGTCGTGAATCCGAACATGAACGAGTTGATCATGTATTCCCGGGCGGCTCTCAACTCTCCGTCTCCGACCGATTCTTTCGTCATTTCGGCGATAATTTTCATCATCAGGGTAATAGCTTTGGTTGTGGTTTCGGCCTTGGTCTCGGTCTCGGCAATAAAAGTGCCGGTATAACGGCGACCGATGTCGAAGTGGCTGCCGACGTTGTAGGCTAGCCCCTGGTTGGTGCGAATTTCCATCATCAGCCGTGACGTGAAGCTTCCTCCCAGAATATAGTCCATCAGGCGCACGGCGTAGATATCGGGAGAGTCCTTGCTCAGTCCCAGGTGACCCATGCGGATGACGGTCTGGTTGACGTCTTTTTTACCGTAGAGCACCTCGCCCTGATACTGCTGTTTCGGCTGGGGTATATTCGGCAAAGCGAGGGGGGGAAGGTTTTTCTCCGGTCTGAAAACCGCATTCAGTTCCTTGAGAAGCGCAGTCCGGTCAAAATCGCCCGAGACTGCAAGAATCATGTTGTCAAGCCGATAATAACGGCGATGAAAATCAATCAGATCCTGGCGGGAAATGGCGCCGATCGACTCAAAGGTGGCAATTTCGCCCAGGGGGTGGCCGGCATAAATGGCCCGGTTGATCTCGCGTCCGGCAATTTCCTTGGGATCGTCATTCTGGCGCCGCAGATTTTCAATTGTCTGTTTGCGGGCCAATTCAATCCGATGATCGCTGAAATCGGGGTGCAGCAGGACATCACTGAATATCAGCAGCGTCCGGCTGAAATTTTTTTTGAGCGCCGTCAGTGAGACTGTTCCCATATCGCTGCCGATGCTGCTCTCGACCGAAGATGCCATGAATTCGAGCTCGTCATCCATCTGTTCCGGCGCCATGCCTCCGGCACCGCCGCTGCGCATTACGCTGCCGACCATGTCCGACAACCCCGATTTTGCTGCCGGTTCATAGACCGCTCCGACCCGCACCATGGCCGTCATATTAATGATCGGCAGTTCGGTGTCGCGCAGCAGATAGACTGGCATGCCGCACTCCAGAATGACCCGCTCCGCCTTGGGGATATGAAAGTTCAACTCGGGAAAT
The DNA here is from genome assembly GCA_035571735.1 of Dongiaceae bacterium. Lineage (GTDB taxonomy): Bacteria > Desulfobacterota > Desulfuromonadia > Geobacterales > Pseudopelobacteraceae > JACRCG01. The sequence goes on from DATNCC010000233.1 coordinate 16,562, forward strand.
TTCATGGTGCGGGGATTCGCCAGCGGTTGATCTTCGCCAAAAACCGGTGCAATCGAGATGACCAGAAAGCAGATGGCAACAAGAAGCTGTCTCATTTGTCACCCCCTTTTTTGGAGATGAATCCGACAGTACGGTTCTCACGGGTGAAATAAGTGTTGGCCACCCGCATAATGTCGGCCGGAGTAACGAGGGCAATCTTGCCGCGATGCTCCGTCATATAGCGCCAACTGCCGGCTGTGGCCTCGTATTCGGTAAGATTGCGTGCCAGACCGCCATTAGTTCCCATCCTGCGCGCTTCCTCAAACTCGATCTTGTTGAGGACCCGCTGCAGGTCACGCTCGGCGACCGGCGTGGTTTTCAGCAGATCCAGTTCTGCCTGAATGGCATCTTCGACCTCTTTGATCGTATGCGGAGCACGCGGATTGGCGCTGACGACGAACATGTTCGGATAGCGGCTTCCCGGAGCATCGAATGCGCCGACATCGGAGGCGATCTGCCTTTCAATCACCAGCTTTTTATAAAAGCGTGAGGTCCGGCCGTTGCTCATAATCATGCTGATTACGTCAAAAACATAGTCGTCCGGAGTGCCGACAGCAGGTTTGTGGAATCCCAGCATTATGGTCGGCTCGGCTTCGGCTATCAGCTCGATGCGCCTCTCTCCCGACTGCATCGGCTCGTCTGTGGTAACCGGCGGCAGCTCCTTGCCCGGTTTGATTGCTCCGAAATAGCGCTCGACCATGGCGATCGTCTTCTTCGTGTCGATATCCCCCACAATGGCGACGATGGCGTTATTCGGCGCATAGTAGCTATGGAAAAACCGTTCGGCCTTGCTGCGGGTCAGATTTTCAATGTCGGTCTTCCAGCCGATTGTCGGCTGACCATAGGGGTGTGCCAGAAAACTGGAGGCCACAAACGTTTCCCACAGCTTATTCTCGGGATCCGCTTCATATGATCGGCGGCGCTCCTCCATTACGACCGAGCGCTCAGTGTAGAATTCCCGCAGGACCGCATGCTGCAGTCGGTCAGATTCTATGGCGGCCCACAGTTCCAGTTTGTTGGCCGGCAGACTTATCAGGTACGTAGTGCCGTCGCGGCTGGTAAATGCGTTGTAGCCGGTGCCGCCGTTCTTTGAATATAATTCGAAGAATTCATCCTTGATGACATATTTTGACGCATCGGCTTCCAAAGCGGCCAGCTGTTTCTCAAGCTCCGCGATCTTCCCCGTATCAGCCTTCCCGCGCCTGGCTTTCTCGGCCGTTAACGTCAGGGCAACGTTCTCGATTTTATCAAGGATCGGCTTTTCAGCGGCGTAATCGGTAGTCCCGAGAGTGGTCGTACCCTTGAAGAGCATATGCTCCAGCATATGGGCAATTCCGCGTTCATCGCTCCGTTCATCGACGCTGCCGACCTTGAACCGAATCCAGGCCGAGACAGTTGGCGAGGTATGTCGCTCGACCATCAACAGTTTCATGCCGTTTTTCATGGTGTACTCGACGACCTTCTCTTCCAGCGTCGCGGCCTGTATGCATGTGGCGAATGCTGTTACCAGCGTGACTGCAATCAAGATCTGCTTCATATCCCGAACTCCCTTTAACCCTTAAAACAGGATCAAGTGCGTTAACGAAGTAATTTTCTGCCGGAAAAGAACTTCCAACTGACTAAAACACCGAAAACTTGATATACTTCCGCGGATTTTCCCTGAAATCCTTTACCAGCACATTCAGATCGTCGACCATCCTGTTCATTTTGTCATAGAGCGCCTTGTCGTTCACCAGCTTGCCGGCGGTTCCTTCTCCCTCTCTGACTTTTGCGGTCACTTCTTCGATCGCTTTGACCGATGATTCGGCTCTCGTCAGAAGAGATATCCCCTTGTCATAAAATTCCCGATCGTTGAGCAGCAGCCCGACCGTGCCATCTTTAGACATGATTCGTCTGTTCAGGTCGCGGACATCATCGGCAGCCTGGATACTTTTGTCGGCAAGTGATGTCAGCTTGGTGTAAAGCGCCTTGTCGTAGATCAACTTGTTGAGTGTCCCGTCGGAAGCCTGGATATCCTGCAGCGTGCGGTCGGCACGGTTAAGGATGCTGATCAGCTTGTTGTACGGCTCCGGGTCGCGGTTGAGTTTGCCGAGAGTACCTTCGCCGCGGTTGATGGTGACTACCAGATCCTTCATTTCAACGGCCAGGCGCGCCACGTTGCTGTAGAGCGTCTCGTCCTTGTTAAGCTTCCCGAGCGTCCCCTTCCCCTGTTCTATGTTGTTTATGATGCCGTTAACCTTGTCAAAGGCGTCGCCAGCCTTCTGGATGACGTCATCCAGTTTTGCTACCGGTGTTCCCCGCAATACGGCGGGAGGCTTGGCGGAGTACTGTTTAGACGGTAGTATGTCGACATATTTCTCACCCATCAGACCGCGGGTTTTGATCGTTGCTTTTGAATCGGCGCCGATTTTCTTCATGGCATCGACATCGACTTCGATATCGATGCTGACATCATTGCTGTTCTTCGGGTCGGCAAACAGGATATCGGTGACAAGACCGACGTCTACCCCTGCCAGCCAGACCGGAGCGCCGACCTTCAGGCCGACAACATCACTCATGACGATCCGCATGGCCCCCTTGTTGACAAACATCTTGGTTTTCTGTCCCATCAGCAGGACCCCGCCGGCAAAAAAGACCAGTGCCAGAAAGATGAAAACTCCTCCCCGCACCTGGGCCCAGCCGATCTGATTGCTCCGTTTCATATATCCGCCTGTTCCTGTTGTTTGTCATCGGTGACTTGAATGTCGTAAAACAGCGATCTGTCCGTCGGCTCCAGAAACTCGCGCACTTCCGGAATGCTGCTGGACTTCATATCCTCTTCATTTCCTTCGAACAGCATGCGCGCCTTGTGCAGAAAGGTGAAACGCTGCGAGGTTGCAAAGGCGGTCGCCAGATCGTGGGTGACCATCAGAGTCGTCTTTCCCTCCGCCTGCAGCCGCTGCATCAGGTTGCAGATATTGAAGACTCCGATCGGATCGAGTCCTGTTGTCGGTTCATCAAAGAAGATGTAGTCCGGGTCGGCCGCCAGGGCGCGGGCGATGGCCACCCGCTTCTTCATGCCGCCCGACAGTTCGGCCGGATACAGGTTAAGGGCCGCCTCCACCCCCACGAAACTGAGTTTTTCGAGTACAATATTCTTGATTTCGGCCTGGGAAAGACGTCCCTCCTCGAACAGGCGATAGCCGACATTCTCTCCTACCGTCATCGAGTCAAACAGCGCTCCACCCTGGAAAACGATTGCTATCCGCTTGCGCTGCTGCCTGAATTTTGCTTCCGGCAGACCGGTGATACAGAGGCCGTCGATAAATACCTTGCCGGAATCGGGCTCCAGAAGGCCGAGCAGCAGCTTGAGAATGGTCGTTTTCCCGGCACCGCTGACCCCCAGGATAGTCCTGTTGACACCACGCTCCAGGTGAAAGTCGAATTGCTCAAGGATCTTGCGGCCGCCGACCGAATAGCATAAATTTTCCATGCGGATGGAGTTGCCGGGCTTCATTGGTCCTTTATCCCTTCCATCATGCCTCCCATGGCCAGAATAATCCGCCACTCTTCTTCCGTTACCGGCTGAATCGAGAGACGGCTGCGCTTGACCAGGGGCATGCCCGAGAGGAGAGGGTTCTGTTTGATACGCTCCAGCGTTACAATCTTTTTCAGAGGCTTGACGTAACGCAGGTCGACCATGTACCAGATCGGCTTGTCACCCGACGCCTTGGGGTCGAAATGCCCGGATTCCGGGTTCAGGGCGGTTGCATCGGGATATCCTGCTCGTACGACTTCCGCCAGGCCGACCACGGCAGGCTCCGGTATATTGCTGTGATAGAACAGCACCCGGTCGCCGACCTTTACTTCATCCCGCAGGAAATTGCGCGCCTGGAAATTGCGCACACCATCCCACGGTTCGGTCATGTCGGGACGCTTCTTCAGGTCCTCGAAGGAGAAACAGCCCGGTTCGGTCTTAAACAGCCAGTACGCCATATTATCCCCTGAAAACGACAAAAATCTTTGCGATGAAGAAATCGCAGACCAGGATCAAGACCGAGGAGAGCACAACAGCCTGCTTGGCTGCAGCCCCGACCCCTTCTGCACCACCCTTGGTATTAAGTCCCACGTAACAACCGGTTATGGCGATAATGGCGCCGAACACCGCCGGTTTCACTACCCCCTCGATCAGGTCCTGGAAGACCATGAACTGGGGCAGCCCGCTGATGTACATGATCGGGTTGATGTTGTAACCTGCCGACATGATGTAGCCACCCAGAATGGAGATGGTGTCGGTCACGATCGTCAGGAGCGGCAGTGCCAGCAGCATGGCTTTAAGCCGCGGAACTACCAGGCGCTTGATAATGTCGGTCCCTTCGACCCGCATGGCGTCGACCTGCTCCGTCACCATCATTGTTCCCAGTTCGGCGGTGATGGCCGATCCTACGCGGCCGGCCACCATCAGTGAGGCCAGCACCGGCCCCAGTTCCTTGATCATCGTTACCGCCACCATGCCACCGACATAGCTTGTTGCTGCAAAAGGCTTGAGCTGGATCAGCGACTGCAGCGCCATGACCATGCCGGAGAAAAGTCCGGTCAGGGTGCAGATGAACAGGGACGAGAACCCCAGTTTGTCGAACTGGATGGTAAATTCACGGTAGTAGAAGGGACGGCGGAACATCCGGGTGCCGGCGCGCGCTGCAAGGGCAAAATAATTCTGCAGCTCGCGGAAAAAAATCAGCAGGATGTTGTCAATGGCGGCAATTTTCATGTTTGGTTAGAGTGCCACCGCCAACGCTTCAGCCGCTTCACTGACGAAGATGAACTGCAGTTCGTTGCGGACGTTTTCCGGGATGTCTTCCAGGTCGTCACGGTTGCGCTCCGGTGCTACGACTGTACTGACCCCTGCACGATGAGCTGCCAGCACCTTTTCCTTCAGTCCGCCGATCGCCAGCACCCTGCCGGTCAGGGTGATTTCTCCTGTCATCGCGACACTGCGGCGTGCCGGCTTTCCGGTCAGGAGAGAAACCAGTGCCGTGACCATGGTGACCCCCGCTGAAGGGCCGTCTTTGGGAATGGCCCCGGAGGGGACGTGAATGTGAATGGTGCGATTTTCAAACGCATCCTCCAGGATGCCGAATTCGCTGGCGTGTGCTTCTATATAGGAGAGAGCGGCTCGGGCCGATTCCTTCATGACATCACCAAGTGAACCGGTCAGGATCAGTTCCGCCTTGCCCGGCATGGAAGTGACTTCAACGAAGAGGATATCTCCTCCGGTCTCTGTCCAGGCCAATCCGGTCACTACACCGATACGATCATTTTCTGCCGCCACTTCGTTGTGGAATTTTTTCGGTCCGAGCAGTTCCGACACCGCTTCAGGAGTAATACAGTTCCGCGCGGCCTTGCTTTGGGTTATTTCCTTGGCCACCTTGCGGCAGATCGAGGCGATCGTACGCTGCAGGCCGCGTACGCCGGCTTCTCGGGTGTAGTCGCCGATTACTTTTTCCAGCGCATCGTCATCGAAGGTCAGCTCCCTGTCGGCAAGCCCGTTTTCATCAAGCTCGCGCCCGACAATGAAGTTCTTGGCGATCTGCAGTTTTTCCAGGCTGCTGTAACCGGCCAGGCGGATGACCTCCATTCGATCCTTGAGCGGCCCCGGTATCGGGTCGAGCTGGTTGGCCGTGGTGATAAACATCACTTTCGAAAGGTCGAACGGGACGTCGAGGTAGTGGTCGTTGAAGCTGAAGTTCTGTTCCGGATCAAGCACCTCCAGGAGAGCGCTGGCCGGATCGCCCCGAAAGTCATTGCCCAGCTTGTCGATCTCATCCAGCATAAAGATCGGGTTGTTGACCCCGCAGCGGTAGAGTTCCTTGATGATGCGCCCAGGCAGTGCACCGATGTAGGTGCGGCGGTGGCCGCGAATTTCGGCTTCATCCCTTACACCCCCCAGGGAAATTCGCACAAACTTACGCCCCATCGAGCGGGCTATCGACTTGCCCAGCGATGTTTTGCCGACCCCCGGCGGGCCGACAAAGCAGAGAACCGGCCCTTTCATGTTTTCTTTAAGGGAGCGTACCGCAAGAAATTCCAGGATGCGCTCCTTGACTTTTTTAAGGTTGTAATGATCTTCGTTGAGTATTTCCTCGGCCCGCACCATGTCGAGGCTGTCGGTCGAACTTATGTTCCAGGGCATACCGGCCAGATAATCAAGGTAGGTTCGTGCCACGTTGTATTCCGGGGAAGCCTGGTTGATCCGCTCAAGGCGCTTCAACTCCTTATCGGCGATTTTTTTAATATCTTCCGGAAGGCCGGCTTCTTCTATTTTTCGTCGCAGCTCGTTCATATCCGAAGAGCGTGGGTCTTCCTCACCCAACTCTTCCTGGATGTGTTTCATCTGTTCGCGCAGGATGTATTCCTTCTGGTTCTTGCCGACCCGCTTGGTGACTTCTCCGGCTATCTCGTTCTTGACCTGCATTCGCTGCACTTCGTTGGTAAGGTGCACATAGACCTTTTTCAGGCGTTCCAGCGGATCGACCGTTTCCAGCAGTTCCTGGAGGTCGACCGTCGGCAGATTGACGTACAGCGCCACCAGATCGGACAGACGAGCCGGGTTGTCGATATAGTCGATCATTTTCATGACATCGTCAGGGAGAGGTTTCCCGTGAGACAGCGCAATCTTTAACAAGGCATTCAGGCTCTGGACCAGCGCTTCCGACACAAGATTTTTTTCAACGAACTCCCGCACGATTTCGCAATGGGCCAGGGTTAGTGCCCCGGCCGGTTCGGTTTCCAGAATCCGCAGACGGGTAACCCCTTCCAGTGAAATCTTGTAGCGACCGTCATCCATCCTGGTAATCTGGGTAACCTTGCAGAGTGTTCCAATCTCGCTCCTGCCTCCCGAAAGTCCACTTGTCGGATCATCCGGCCGCTCGAAAACCAGAGCAATATATTTTTCATAGTTATCTGCTTCGCGGAAAATATTGGCATCTCTTTCGCTGACATACAAAGGAAACAGCATATAGGGGAAAACAACAGCCTCTTTTTGAGAATAAAGCGGCAATTTTGCTGGCAAATCTATTGCTGAGTACGGCATTTTTTGGCATCCCTTTTAGTAAGTTAGAAGTTTTTCTGCTGCGTTTCCAGTACGGAAAAACAATTTCCACGATTATTTTTTGCAGAAATAATTCCGTAATTGTAAGTCTTAATTTATAGCATACTTCAAGCCACAAGAAAAGCTTCAGACAGGTTTGCCGGGTCGAACGGCAACATTTACTACCCTTACTTCCCGCGCCCCTGCGGACAGACCGGATAGCATGTGATAGAGCAGCGACAGAAAGCGGACCGTCACCAGGCGATGGATTGCGGCCTGGGTGGTGCGGTAAAACCAGCAGCGAACCGGTGACGGAGAACGGCTGCCAAGAATCAAAGGGCAAAAATCACTGAGCTGGAGTGAAATTCGTACGTTTCCGGGGAGATGCTCAACCCCGAAGCGGAATTCACCCCGATCACTCTGACGCGGTTGCACAAGAAAACCGCCACTGATGGACAAAGTTGCGAAGTCTTCTGCATATACCGGTGGCAAAAAACTGATCAAACTCAGCCGGGTGCCGAGCAGGCGGAATTCGATGCCGCTCTCCAGAGCCACCGGACGAATCAGGGTCAGAGTGCACTTATTGAGATAGACCATGTAGCGATAAAGCAGTTCTTTTGCAGAAAGCGATCCGGCTATTGTGACAGGAAGGTCGAGCCACTGAACTGAAAAAACGGAAGCATCCTCCACCATGACCTGCTGACAGGCTATTTCCATGATATGTTCGTGTGACGACATGCAGGGCATTTTGCCATCAGCATCAGATATTGCAATCAAATAGTGCCCTCAAAATTTCATGCTTGACAAGTTTCAGAATTGTATTAAGATTAAATTTATCCTGTTAGGATGTTAGGAAATATACATCGAAAGGAGACCCTGCCAATGTGGACTGCAAGATTTAGAATTCGTCCGGTTTCCCACTGTAAAGAGGGTTGCCCTAGTTAGCCCGCCGCCGACCGGTTGCGGGCGTTCGGAAAAAAGAAAGTCCCCCTGTCATTGGACGGGGGGCTTTTTTTTTGTCGTACCGGCTGTTATCTGCTATGATGTCTTCCGTTCGTTTCAGCCATTATGTACATAATCGAGAGACTATAATGAAAAAATACCTCATCATCCTGGCCGTTATCATTTTTATAGCCGGCATTGCCGGCTATTTTTTCTCGAAGCGTACGCCCGAGGTCAGCTTCAAGACCGCCAAAGTCGAGCGCGGCACGGTTGTCTCGACAGTCGCGGCAACCGGCAATCTTTCGGCGGTAACGACCGTTCAGGTCGGCACCCAGGTGTCCGGCACGATCCAGAAGCTCTATGTTGACTTCAACTCGCGGGTCAAAAAAGGGCAGGCAATCGCAGAAATAGATCCGGCACTTTTCAAAGCTTCTGTTGAGCAGTCCCAGGGGAATTATCTCAGTGCCGAGGCCAACCTGCAAAAAGCCAAAATCGCGCTGACCGATGCGGAGCGCACCTTCAACCGCAACAAACAACTACTGAGCACCGGCATCATCTCGCAGGGAGATTTTGACGCCGGCGAAACCGCCCTTCTATCGGCCAAAGCAGCGGTAAAGTCAGCTGAAGGAAGCGTTGCCCAGACCCGCGGCTCACTGATGCAGGCCAAAACAAACCTGCAATACTCGACGATCCGCTCGCCGGTCGATGGGGTGGTCATATCCCGCGCGGTCGATGTCGGCCAGACCGTTGCGGCCTCTTTTCAGACCCCGACCCTCTTCACGATCGCTCAGGACCTGACTAAGATGCAGATCGAAGTCAGCGTTGACGAAGCCGACATCAGTCGTATCCGGCTTCATCAGAACGCCAGCTTTACCGTAGACTCCTACCCGGAGCAGATCTTCCACGGCAAAGTCGTTCAGATCCGCAGCGCACCGATTATCAACCAGAATGTTGTCACCTATGTTGTCGTCGTCAACGTCGACAACAGCGACCTGAAGCTGAAACCGGGGATGACGGCCAACATAACGGTTGAAGTGGCCAGGAAGGATGATGTCCTCAAGCTGCCTCTCGCCGCCCTGCGTTTCAAGCCGAAATCAAGGGGTGATGACATGAAGGAAAAGGCCAACATTGACCGCGCAGGGACTTCCGCCCCGCGTCCTGCCGGTGAAGTAGGACCAAAAGGTGGAGGCAAGGGAGGTCCCGGCAAAGGGAAGGGGAGGAGCCAGCAGGTGTATCTGCTCAGGGAGGGCAAGCCGGTTGCGACTCCGGTAACAACAGGAATAGCCAATAACAGCAGCATCGAGCTGATCGAGGGTGCCCTCAACGAAGGAGACGAAGTCGTTATCGAGCAGATCGGCGGTGACACGAAGAAAAAGGCGGGCGGTTCGCCGATGGGGCCGCGTTTCTAGATGAGCAGCGTCATATCACTAACCGATATCCACAGGGTCTTTATAATGGGGGACCAACGGTTCGAGGCTCTGAAGGGGATCTCCTTCGACGTCGTTGCCGGCGAATTTGTCGCCATTATGGGCGCCTCCGGCAGCGGCAAATCAACCTGCATGAATATCCTGGGCTGCCTGGATCTTCCCACCTCCGGCAGATATTTACTGGATGGCCTTGATGTGGGAGTCATGGCGCCCGACCAGCTGGCCGCTATCCGCAACAAAAAACTCGGGTTCGTCTTTCAGGGGTTCAACCTCCTGGCCCGCACCCCGGCGGTTGAGAATGTTGAACTCCCTCTGGTGTACGCAGGCCTTCATGCCAAAGAGCGGCGCCAAAAGGCTCTGATTGCGATGGAGCAGGTCGGCCTCTCCGGCAAGGAGCGCAACCACCCCAGCCAGCTCTCGGGAGGCCAGCAGCAGCGGGTCGCCATCGCTCGGGCCCTGGTTAACAATCCTGCCGTAATTCTGGCGGATGAGCCGACCGGCAACCTGGACAGCAGCACCAGCGAAGAGATCATGGGGCTTTTTGCCTCTCTGAACCGGCAGGGCATCACGATCATCATGGTCACACATGAACATGATGTGGCGGCCCATGCCGGACGGCAGATATCATTTCGCGACGGCCGAATCATCTCGGACAGTAAATAATGGATTTTCTGCAAACACTCAAAATAGCCCTCCGGGCGTTGCGTACCAACAAGATGCGCTCGTTTCTGACCATGCTCGGCATCATCATCGGCATCGCCGCCGTCATCGCCATGATGGCGGTCGGCACCGGCGCCAGCTATGTCATCTCCCAGCAAATCGCCAGTATCGGCAGCAACATCATCCTGGTCATCCCCGGTTCCACAACCAGCGGCGGCCTTCGGACCGGCAGCGGGGGAGCCCAGACGTTGACCAGTGATGACTCCACAGCGATCATGGCCGAGTGCCCATCCGTGGCATTCTCGGCCGGCTCCGTGCGGACATCCGGGCAGATAGTAAACGGCAATATGAACTGGTCGTCAGTCATCATGGGTGTGACACCGGAAATGTTCGACATCCGTGAATGGCCGGTCGTCGCCGGTCGCTCCATCAGCCAGCAGGACGTGGATGGCGCCGTAAAAGTCTGTCTTTTGGGACAGACGGTGGCGGACAACCTTTTCGGCTCCGCCGATCCGGTAGGGAGTATAGTACGGATCAAGAAAATTCCTTTTACCGTAATCGGAGTCCTGGAGCGCAAGGGGCAGTCACCCCAGGGACAGGACCAGGATGATGCCGTGTTTGTTCCGTTGCGAACCGCCCAGCGCAACCTGGTCAGATCGCAACGCACGGAAATTGTCGGCTCCATCATCGTCAAGGCGAAGAGCGAAGAACTCATCGGTAAGGCGGAAAGCGAGATCCAGGCGCTCCTTAACCAGCGTCACCGGATCACCAACAGCAAGGAACCGGATTTTTCGACCCGTAATCTGTCCGAGATCCTGGCGGTCGCCGAACAGTCGGCCAAAGCCATGTCGCTGCTTTTGGGCGCTGTCGCTTCAATATCGCTGGTCGTGGGGGGCATCGGGATCATGAATATAATGCTGGTTTCCGTTACCGAGCGCACCCGCGAGATCGGCATCCGGATGGCGATCGGCGCGAAAAAAAATGACATCCTGCTGCAGTTCATGACCGAGGCTGTGCTGCTGACCATGCTGGGGGGGCTTATCGGTATCGCTCTGGGCGCCGGAGGCGCTACTGTCGTATCTCGTCTGCTGGGGTGGCCAACCATTATTTCCATTCAATCCATCATGATCGCCTTTCTCTTCTCCGCCGCAGTCGGGATATTCTTCGGTTTCTACCCGGCCCGAAAGGCGGCCGGACTCAACCCTATCGATGCCCTGAGGTATGAATAACATGATCCGCTCCTATCTCCATACCCTGAAAAACGGCCTGCGGGTCGTCACTGTTGAAATGCCGCACCTGCACTCCGCCGAAATAGCGATCTACCTGAAGGTCGGCGGGCGCAATGATCCTCCCGGGCGGGAAGGGCTGTCCCATTTTCTGGAGCATATTCTGTTTCGGGGCACCGCCGAATTTCCCTCCTCACTGGCAATCGAGGCGGCCTTCGAAATTATCGGAGGAGCTCCGAATGCTGCTACCGATGCCGAATCGACCTATTATTATTCGCGGGTACACCCGGACAGCATCAAACGCGGCATGGAAATAATTGCCTCGATGCTGACGAAGCCGTTGCTGTCCGGAATCGAGATCGAAAAGCGGATCATCGCCGAAGAAGCCAGGGAAGACCTGAACGAACAGGGGGAGGAGGTCAACCCGGACACCATCGTCAGCCGGCTGCTCTGGCCACGACACCCGCTGGGAATGCCGACCATCGGTACCCTCGACAGCATAGCAGCCATCGAGCGTAGTGATCTCGAGAAGCACCTGAAGAGCTTTTACGTCCCATCAAATGCGGTTCTGGTTGTTTCAGGCCCGGTCAAAAACCGGGCCGTCCTTGCTGCTGCCAGGGGTTGCTTCGGACAGTGGCCGGATGAGCGTTTGCCGCCGGCGTCCCTGGTGACACTCCGCCAGTTCTCGCCGCAGATTCGCTGCGTTCAGGACTCAGACAGCCAGATGAATCTGCAGTTGGCATTCCTCGGGTTTGCCCGCGATGACCGCCGCTTTATGGCGTTGCGCTTTTTGCGCCGGATCCTTGCCGGCGGCGGCAGTTCCAGGCTCCACCTGCGCCTGCGGGAGGAACTGGGCATTATTTATTCCGTTGATGGTGCCATTGGAGCCTATGACGAGACCGGCTGTCTGGCGTTTGACCTGGCGACGGCTCCGGACACCCTGATCCATGCGGTCGAAGCAACTCTTGAGGAATTGTTGCGTATTACCGAAACACCGGTTCCTGGCGACGAACTGGAGCGAATTCGCAATTCATACATTTTCGATCTGGAGTTCAGCCGGGATTCGGCCTACGAAATGGGGGGTCGGTATGGCTGGGGCGAACTTATGGGAGTCGTCAGAAGCATCGAGGAGGATCAATGCGAAGCCCGCCAGGTAACAGCTGCAGAGCTTCAGGAAACCGCGCGGGCACTCTTTACCCCGGGAAATTTGCGTCTGGTGGCTGTAGGGCCCTGGAAACGAGGCATGAAGAAGGCGTTACTGGAACAGGTGGAGGAGTATCAAAAAAGGTTCAAGCGTTCCTGATTTGACAACGGCCGGTTGCGGCAGCTCTCTTTGCATGTCCCGGTAATGCCTGCGATAAAAGTCAACAAAGCCATTTCTAGTCTTCGATGGTGATTGCTACCATAAACCACTCTGCATCGGTGGCAAATTTGAGCGTGATATTTTCAACGCTGTGTCCGGAAGAGACGAAATAATCCGCGCCATTGACCACCGAAGGTGTCGAGAGCTGAATGTCCGATCCCCCTTTGGAGAGATGCTGTTTGAAAGAACCGGCGACCATGTTTGCTATCTCACCCATGGCGTCATTAACGTCATCATCAATTTCAGTTACCTCCATGCCCAGCATCGATGAGGTGAAGGAGATGGCCAGTTGCCATGGGAGGTGAACGCTCACCAGTCCGTTATAGGCTCCCGCCAGGCCGACCATGGCGGTCAGACACTCCTGGAAATGCGTCGTCACATCGATCTGGATCGGAAGGTGCATCAGGTCCTCGACTCCGACCATGTTGACGAAAACATCCTGGACATCCTTGATGAGACTCTTTATCAGCTGCTCTTCGGTCATGTTGATTGCGACAAGCGTTTCAGGCGTCATCGGCATATTCTATCCCCCTGGTACTAAGTTGAAATTATCCGGCAATGCTGTCCATCTCATCTTCTGAAAAATCCGGTCAACATCCATGATCAGAGACCTCCGCGATATTACAATACTTTTTCAAGAGGTCAAGGCATACTTGCTTGCAGGATTACTTCGATGCCGAAGTAATATTCGGCAACAGAGCATAAAACAATGATTGTTTTCTAATACGCAGCTTCCAGTACCGTCATCCTGATCCGGCCGATAATGGCAATAATAGGCGACATATCTTCCTGAAGATGTCCTTCGAGCAGTTTGATGTGCGTTGGATCTGCCGGAAGTTGATCATAGGTAGGATCTACAGAAACCCAGCGATTACCTATAAAACTTTCGGCCCAGCTGTGGTAGAGAAAACCCTTCCCCTCCATATAAACCAGTCCGGAGACAAACCGGCTGGGAATGCCGGCAGCCCGTGCCAATGCGATGTAAAGTCGAGCGTGAGTCTGGCAGTTGCCTCTCTTCGACTTGAAGCTGGTGGCGGCACTGCCGCCGTCATCAATCGTGTCGTTCAGCCAGTCCGCCGTCCACGAGGCAAGAACTTTCGCCAGCTCTTCCTGACTTTTTGTGCCGACAGCCAGAGCTTTTGCCTGCTCCTTGATCTCGGGTGCGTCGGATTCAATCTTGTCAGCCGGTTTCAACTGGGCGTCTGTCGGTTTTTGAACTTTCGACTCCGCGAGTGTCGGAACCAGAGAGCCGGTTTTGAAGGTTACTCGTCCAATGCCCCGCTTTTCCACCTGCTGCCCCCCCTCCTGCAGCAACGGCAGAGCATCATCCCAGTCGCTTATTTCGACAGCCAGGCCGGTCAATTTTTTTGGATCCTTGATCGGCGGCTGTATGCGTACCAGGCTGAAGTCATAAATCAGATCCTTTTTGGCGAGGGCCCAATCACTGATAAATGAACCAAGAGCATTGGGTTGTTCCACCTTTGTTGTTACAAGGCCTTCACGAACCGATTCTTCAATGGTATTTCCCTGCCCATCGATCCAGATATCATTGTTTACGAAGGGATACAGATTATTGCGGAGCTTGAGCGCGGGGATGCCGTCGGTAGTTTTATCCTCGCCCAGCACCGTGATCAGTATTTCCTTGATCTTGAGTTCTTCCGGATCGAACATCTGGATTTTATGTAACGAGCCTGCTGCGACCGAGTGCATCAGAGGGTATAAATTGAGGGCGGGACCGGGATAAACCTCTCCTTTGAATTTAAATATTTTATCGGTTATCTTGCCGTTTACCTCGCTTTTTATATGGATGGCACCGCCGCTCACCTTGCCGCTGACGTGCGATGCTGAACCGTTTACGGTCTGCTCGACATCAAAGGATCGGAGTGCCAGGTTTTTTGAAACCATGTAAGTCTCATGCATCGAAGCTTCTTTGGAGAAGCTCATTACTTTCATCCGAACGCTTCCGTTGCCCTCCATCCGGTAGCCGTCATCAAACCTGTCGATCCGTAGCCGGTAGAATCCGACCCGATCGCTGTTTACATAAATGCCGAACCACTGTTCAGAGATCGGCGGAGTATCAATTTTGGCAAACGGAGCGGCCAGGGCGGACAGACTGAACCACAGTACGAGTATGCCTGCGGTAAAAAACCTGGCCCTGAGAGACAGGATAAGTGCGTTAACGGAGCTGTTTTCTGCGCTTTTCTGGCAGAAAATATATTTTAACTTACGGAGAAATATTTTCATCAATAATCCCTTTTAATTTGAATATGCAAGCGCCATCTGCCTTCAGACGCATTAAACAGGCTGATTGCAGATGGCGCTATGAACTTCGAATACGCTGACACGATTGATGCCGTTGTGTTTATTAGTCTTGTTCAGTTGTGTTTTCCTGGCCCGGATAAACGACATCGGATGTGGGAATCTTCGAACTTTCCGGATCATAAAACTCGACCCGGTTTCTCCCCGTGGCTTTAGCCCGATACAGGGCATCGTCGGCCAGTTTGATAAATCCGTCGACGGAAGAGGAGTGCCCTGGAGAAAAGGAGGCAACGCCCAGGCTTGCGGTAAGGCGAAGTTTGGCGGGAGGGCCGCTGAATCTGATGTTCTGAACCGCGAGACGGATCCTGTCGGCCACGAAAACGGCTTCTTTTAGTGTCGAATCGGGCAGGATGGCGACAAATTCCTCGCCGCCGTAACGCGCGGCACAGTCATAGCTGCGCAACTCCTTCTGCAGATGCAAAGCCACCATCTGCAGCACGGCGTCCCCCTGCAGATGGCCGAATTCGTCGTTAACCCGCTTGAAATGGTCGATGTCAAGCATGATCAGCGACAGGGTGCCGCCTTTACGGATGCTGCGCTGCACCTCTTTGTCAAGCGCTTCCATCATGTAGCGGCGGTTAAAGAGTCCGGTCAGGTGATCGGTGTTGGAAAGCTCCAGCAGCAGCTCGTTGGAGCGCACCAGTTCATCCTGAAGCTTTTTCAGCTTGAGGTGGACCTTGACCCTGGCGACCAGTTCCTCGTTGTCGAACGGTTTGGTGATGTAATCGATTGCGCCAAGTTCAAGTCCCTTGATCTTCCGCTCCCGGTCGTTCATGCCGGTCAGAATGATGACAGGGATGTTTTGAAGATCAGGCCGCGCTTTAAGCATACTAAGGAATTTAAAACCATCGATGCGGGGCATCTCAAGATCGCACAGGATGACATCGACAGGAGACGAGAGCAGTTTTTTGAATCCCTCCAGGCCGTCCTCAGCTTCATAATAGCGGTTGAAGAGAGCGGACGACTCGATAATTCTGATGATCTGCTCCCGGACTGTAACGGAATCATCTATGATCAGTACGCTGGTCGACATAGTGCGGAAGTGTAGCTCAACTCTTCCCGAAACTCAATTAATAAAACACGGCTATCTCTGCGGCAATCCGAATAAAATTACAGAAGCGGTTCTTGTGCCAGTCGCTTCATCTCGGAAATTGTGGAAGCATAATCGGTTGCTCCGAATACGGCACTGCCGGCGACAAAAACGTCCGCGCCCGCATGGGAGATCCGGGCGATATTGGCGGGTTTGACTCCTCCGTCAACCTCCAGTTCGGCTTCCGAGCCGTGTCGGTCGAGCATCGCCCTCAATGAATGGATTTTGGGGAGACAGGCTTCAATGAAACTCTGGCCTCCAAACCCGGGGTTGACCGTCATCAGCAGCACCAGATCCAGATCATCGATGATGTAATCGAGAACATTCAGCGGGGTGGCCGGATTGAGCGAGACACCGGCACGTTTCCCGAAAGATTTGATCAGCTGTATGCTGCGATGCAGATGATTGGTCGCTTCGGCATGCACAACGATAATATCGGCGCCTGCCGCGGCAAAATCCGGAATATAGAGATCCGGATTCCCGATCATCAGATGCACATCAAGCGGCAAGGTTGTCACCCTGCGGGTCGCTTCGACGATCAACGGACCGATCGTGATATTGGGAACGAAATGACCATCCATGACGTCGATGTGAATGTAGTCGGCGCCGGCCGTTTCGACGGCCCTGATTTCATCGCCAAGACATGAAAAGTCGGCGGACAGGATGGAAGGGGCGATTTTTTTCATGCGGGAACTCCCTTGATTCTATTTTATTCGTCTGATTCGCGCCGCGAAGAAGCCGTCCATGCCGTGCCGGTGCGGCCAGACCCTGAACATGCCGTAAAATGCAATCAGTTCACGCCACTCAGGAAAGAGATCACCCAGGTCTTCTAGCATGAAGTCCGCATGGTGCAAAAGAAAATCCTCCACCACCAGCTCATTTTCCGCCTCCGAGGTTGAGCAGGTAGAATAGAGCAGTGTTCCGCCCGGCTTCAATCTGCCCGCAGCATTTTTCATCAGGGTTTTCTGGACTGCTGCCAGACGGGTGATGTCGCCGGAGAAGAGCCGCCACTTCGCTTCGGGATTGCGCCGGATTACCCCCAGCCCGGAACAGGGGGCGTCCAGCAGGATGCGGTCAAAATAGCCGTCAGGAAACGTATCTGGTTGATGCAGGTCGGCAACAGCCGTTGAAACGGAGCTGATGCCGAGCCGCCGAAGGTTGTCCCGGACAAGCGTCAATTTCGAGCGGGAGATATCGGTTGCGATCAATTCACCACGATCATCCATCAGCTGGGCGATGTGGCTGATCTTGCCGCCGGGGGCGCAGCAGGCATCCCAGACCCGCTCACCCGGTTCGGCGCCGAGCAGCCGTCCGGCCAGTTGCGATGCCTCGTCCTGTACGGCGAACAGGCCGGCCTCAAATCCAGGAAGAGTGCTGATGGTATGGCGCCCGGCAAGTGCAATGCCATCTGGAGAGAAGCGGCAGGGTGTTGCATCGATCCCGTTCCGTTCAAATTCCCTCAGCATCTGGTCGCGATCGGTGCGGAGCGTATTGACCCGCAACGTCAACGGCGGCTGTAGCGAAGAAGCCTCTGCCAGCAGTTGGGCCTCGGAAACGCCAAGCTGCTCAAGCCACTGTTCAACCAGCCACTCCGGCTGGGAATGCCTGGCAGCAATCGCCGCTGCCGGATTGGCCTTGATATCGGGAAAGCTGATTGTGTCGCGCCGGCGCAGGTAGTTTCTCAGGACGGCGTTGATAAGGCCGCTGGTGCCCGGCGTGATCAGTTTTGCCAGGTTGACCGCTTCATTGACCGCTGCCGATTCAGGAATGCGGTCGAGGCAGGTCAGCTGGTACAGTCCGATCCTCAGGATGACCAGCGCCTGCGGGTCGAGCTCAATCATCGGTTTTTCAAGCAGCTGTTGGAGGATGTGATCCAGAGTCCCCTGGCGGCGCAGTACGCCGAAAACCAGTTCGGCATACAGACCCCGATCCGGTCCGCTTAATATGCCGCTGGAGAGCTCGTTGTCGATCAGACGATCGGCGAACCCGCCCTCTTTCCTGATGCGCAGCAGGGTTTCGCAGGCCGCCTGACGGGGGTTCGCCGAAGGGGTGCCTTTCGCGGCGCGTCTAATAATCATGTGTCCTCGAAATGTCTTCCAGCCGGTGGATACGTTCCGGAATAGGGGGGTGAGTGGAGAATAGCGACATCATTCCGCCGCCGGTCAGCGGGTTCACTATGAACATGTGTGCGGTGGCTGCGTTGGCGTTCATCGGGATCTGCTGGCTCCCAAGTTCCAGCTTCTGCAGCGCCCGGGCGAGAGAAAGCGGATTGCCGCTGATCTGCGCTCCGGCGGCGTCAGCTCCGAATTCCCGCGAGCGTGATATGGCCATTTGCACCAGCATGGCGGCAATCGGGGCCAAAATCGCCATGAAGAGCATGCCGAACATGCCGAACATGCCGCCCCCCTCATCGTCATCGCCCCGTCCGCCGCCGAACATGGCGCCCCACTGCGCCATATGGGCCAGATAGGTGATTGCTCCGGCGAAGGTGGCAGCCAGCGTGGAGATCAGGATGTCCCGGTTCTTTACGTGACCCAGTTCATGTGCCATGACGCCCGCCAGTTCCTCGTCCGTCAGGAGCCGCATGATGCCGGTGGTGGCGGCGACAGCGGCATGGTCCGGATTGCGTCCGGTAGCAAACGCGTTCGGGCTGTCGTCCTGGATGACATAAACCTTCGGCATCGGCAGACCGGCCCGGCCGGCCAGATGCCGCACTATGCCGTAGAAACGCGGATTATCCTGTTCCTCGATCGGCTGTGCCGCATACATCCGGAGCACAATCTTGTCGGAGAACCAGTAGGAGAAAAAATTCATCCCCCCGGCAAGCAGGAAGGCCATGGTCATCCCCCCCCTGCCGCCGATTGCACCGCCGATGAGTACCAGCAGCACGGTTAGCAGTGCCATTAATAATGTTGTTTTAAGAGTATTCATTTGT
>DATNCC010000234.1:0-2091 GCA_035571735.1 Dongiaceae bacterium
TCGCTGCGCCTTTCGGTCGGCTCCAGGGATGACTGTCTCGGCTACACGGTCACAGCGGAAAACTGACGCCTGGGCGCATAAATAATTATCGGAGCACACGACAATATGGCGACCATGGCACAGAAAATCAGAAACCTGCAGGGACCGATACTGGTACTCGGGGGCAGCGGCTTCATCGGTGCCAACCTGGTGCGGACACTCCTGGCACACCGGGACGACGTGTACGGCACCACCTCCAACTTCGATGCCTGGCGGCTGGAGAATCTGCCGGAGCGGAACAAGGTGGTGGTCGACCTGTTGGTGGACGCCGACCTGGAAAGCCTCTTGGCCAGGATCGCCCCCCGGACGGTCTTCAACTGCGTCTCCTATGGCGGATATTCCTTCGAGAACGATTTTCGCCTCATCTACCTGACAAACTTCAATCTGACCTCCCGCTTGCTCCACCTGCTGGAGAAAAGGCCGATCTCCTGTTACGTCCACTCGGGCAGCTCGTCGGAATACGGCGACAACTGCAGCGCACCCGATGAGACGGCTCTGACCGCTCCCAATAGCGACTATGCGGTCTCCAAGGTGGCCTGCGCCGGCCTGATTAACTACTTTGGCCGGAAGAAGGGCCTGCCCTGCGCCAATCTCCTGCTCTATTCGGTTTACGGGCCGCTGGAAGATGCCTCGCGCCTGATTCCCACCGTTATCCGCCACGGCGTGGCAGGCGGTTACCCGGACTTCGTCAACCCTCATATCTCCCGCGATTTCATCTATATCGACGACGTGGTCGAGGCGTTCGTGGATACGGCCCTCAACCTGAAGGAGGGTGATTACGGTGAATCCTTCAACATCGGCAGCGGCTGCAAGTCCACCATTGCAGACATTGCGGTGATCGCACGGGAGTTGTTCGGGATAGATCATGAGCCGGAGTTCTCCTCCATGCCCGACCGGACCTGGGATGTCAGCGACTGGTACGCCAACCCCGACAAAGCTGGACAGCGCCTGGACTGGCAGCCGCAAACCCCGTTGCGCGAAGGGCTCGACCGGATGGTTGGATGGTATCGCTCCCTCCCGGACCGGGAAAAATACTTCTTGTCGTCCAAGCAGTTCAGTCTCGACACGACCTACAGTGTGACGGCCGTCATTGCCTGCTATAAGGACAATCAGGCCATCCCGGTCATGTACCGGCGTCTCAAGGAGACCTTTTCGAAACTCAAGATCGATTACGAAATCATCTTTGTCAATGACAACAGCCCGGACGACAGCGAAGAGATCATCCGCGCCATTACCCGCCGTGACAAGCATGTCACCGGCATCTCCCATTCACGCAACTTCGGCTCCCAATCGGCCTTCCGCAGCGGCATGGAGATAGCAACCAAGAACGCCTGCGTGCTGCTGGACGGCGACCTCCAGGACCCCCCCGAACTGATTGAGCAGTTCGTGGCAAAGTGGCGCGAAGGGTACGACGTGGTCTACGGCTGCCGGGTCAAGCGGGAAGCGCCCTTGTTCATGCGAATGGCCTACAAGCTCTTTTACCGGGTTTTCGATGCCTTCTCCTATCTCACCATCCCTCACGATGCGGGTGATTTCTCGTTGATGGACAAGAAGGTCGTGCAGTGCATCCTTCAGTTTCCCGAACGGGACCTGTTCCTGCGGGGTATCCGGGCCTTCGTCGGCTTCCGGCAGACCGGCGTCGACTATGTTAGGCCGGAACGGATGTTCGGCGTCACCACCAACAGTCTCTTCAAGAACATTGGCTGGGCGAAAAAGGGAATTCTTTCCTTCAGCAATACCCCGCTCAACATCCTCAGTTTTGCCGGCACCCTCCTCTTCATCATCTCGGTAATTCTGGGTACGACACAATTAGTGAGCCGCCTGCTGTTCCCCGGGCTTGCCCCCAAGGGCGTTACCACCATGCTGCTCTTGATCCTCTTCTTCGGCTCGGTCAATCTCTTTGCCATCGGCATAATCGGGGAATACATCGCCAAGATATTCGAAGAGGTCAAGCAGCGGCCGCTCTTCATTCGCAAACATCTGGTCAGGGACGGAGAAGTGCGCATATTCTCTGTTGATCGTCACGGCAAATGAGCGGAGGCTGCCGACCAT
>DATNCC010000235.1:0-7032 GCA_035571735.1 Dongiaceae bacterium
GCGGTCGACCGGGTCGCGCACATGGAGATGCTGCGCGTTCTGCAGGATGATACCGGCGGTTTCCAGGCCTTTATCCCGCTGGCGTTCCAGACCGAGAACTCCGACCTGAAACTGGACGTAAAAGGTACCTCCGGCCTCGACGACCTGAAGACGCTGGCGATCGCGCGGATCTTCCTCGACAATTTCGACCATATCAAGGCCTACTGGATCATGCTCGGGGAGAAGATTGCCCAGGTCTCGCTGGCCTTCGGAGTCAACGACCTGGACGGCACCGTCGTCGAGGAGAAGATCGGCCACGATGCCGGGGCCGACAGCCCGCAAGCGCTTACAAAAGAGGGGATCATCCGCCTGATCAGGAAAGCCGGTAAAACCCCCGTCGAGCGAGACACCCTCTATCACCCGATCCGCAGCTTCTGATGCACTCCGAAGCATCCGAAGACGAAGCCGACACCCCGGACTCTCTGCTTTCACCGGATCTCAACAAGGATCGCTTTCAAACTGCTATCCGACGACTGCGCACCCATTTCGATATCTACGCCGGCACATGCACGGTGCCGCTCCCCGCTCCGGGTCTGATCGTCACCCCGGAGATCCGCACCCAGTGCGAGCGGTATCTCCAAATTGCCGACATAACCGCCGTATTCAACCACCTCTACTCAGCAGCCCTGACCTATCCGCCGATCCTCTCCAGCACGCCGTTCCACAGCGCCATGAGCTGGGCCGACGCCTTCGCGGCCCTGCCGGCACAGTTCCAGTTCAGCACGAACCCGGCGTGTCTTCTGGAGGCGCTGCTGGAAGATCGCGCCCTGCTGACGGCGTTCCTGTTCGCCTCGTTCCTTCCCGGCCGCTTCTATGGCGGCATCGGGCGCTACCCCGGACAGCGGCAATTCATCAGGGAGTGGCTGAAATCGCGCCAAGGGAGGATGCTGCGCTGCCTCGACGCCGCCTGCGGCACCGGCGAGGATACCTACGGACTGGCCCTCCTGCTGTCGAAGGAAGGGTTTTCCCCCGAAGAGATCCTGGTCGAAGGGTGGACCCTGGAGCCGCTGGAGGTCTGGGCCGCCACCCGGCGCCGTTTCCCGAACGACCGGCGCCGTGAAACCGGGCTGAGGGAGGCGACCGCTGCGCTCTATCAGCGAGGATACGGCAGTCGTATCAGCTTCCGCTGTGTTGACCTGACCGAAATCCCCCCGGGAGAGGCTGACGGCGGCGGTCAATTTGACCTCATCCTATGCAACGGCCTGCTGGGCGGCCCGATCATCCATCAAAAGGAACAGTTGGGCCAAGCGGTGGTCAGTCTGGCGCAGCTGCTGGCGCCGGGTGGAATCCTGCTGGCTGCAGACAATTTTCACGGGGGATGGAAACAGAAATGCCCGCAGGCGGAGCTGCGGGCACTGTTTGAAGAGAATGGTATGAACGTTGTTGAAACGGGTGAAGGTTTCGGGGGACTAAAACCTGACCAGTAATCCGCCCCAGGTCAAGCCGCCGCCAAACCCCATGGCCAGGACCAGGTGCCCCGGCTTGATCGTGCCGTTGCGCAGGTTCTCGTCCAGCACCAGCGCCACCGAGGCGGCCGAAGTATTGCCGCACCGGTCGAGGTTGAGCAGGAAACGCTCCTTGGGGAAGCCGCTCTTTTTGGAGATGAAGTCGATCATGCGCACGTTGGCCTGATGGGGAATGATGTAATCCAGATCGGCCGGGGTGATATGGGCTTTTGCGCAGAGGGTGTTGATGATGTCGGGAATGACGTCGGTCGCAAAGACATAGACCTGCTTTCCGGCCATCTGGAAAAATATCTCCCGGGCCTCTATCGTAGCCGGTGTTACCGGGCTGCGGGAACCGGAAGAGGGCACCTGGATCAGCGGCCAACCTGCGCCGTCGCTGCGCATGTAGGTGTGCTGAACCCCCTTCGTTGCATCACCGCCGCTGCTCAGGATGGCGGCGCCGGCGCCGTCACCGAAGAGCGGACAGCTGTTCTTGTCGTTGAAATCGAGAATTCTGGAGTAGGTGTCGGCGCCGATCGCCATGACGGTTTTGTATTTGCCGCACTTGATGAAGTTATCGGCAATTTCGAGCGCGTAGACAAAGCTGGAGCAGACTGCGTTGATATCAAAGGCGAAGGCGTTTTTGGCACCGATGTTCTCCTGGACTATGCAACCGGTCGAAGGAAGGCTCATGTCGGGAGTCGAAGTGCCGACGACGATGCAGTCGATCTCGGAGGCGTCAATACCGGCGGATTCCAGCGCATTTTTTGCGGCGATCGAAGCGAGATCGGAGGTGGCCTGATCGGCGTGGGCGAAGCGCCGCTCGCGGATGCCGGTGCGGCTGTAAATCCACTCGTCCGCATTTTCAACCAGGTAGTCGAAATGGCTGTTGGGTATCACCCGATCCGGCAGACATGAGCCGCTTCCGATGATTTTTGAAATGATCATTGTTATCCCGATTTCCGCTCGCCTGTGATGAGCAAATTTTATTTTGAGTAAAGCTTTTTGCTTATCTCACAAAATAACGCCGTTTGTCAAGATTGACTCTTTACAACTTCCCGTTGTTACTCCTTGAATCTGAGTATGTCGACCACCGAATATGCCCACACCGCGAAAAACGCCGCAAGAACCGCCTTGCCAAAGCCGGTTTCCCCCTCCAGTGCTTTCATCACTTCGGATGGCGATATGCTGATCGCTCCGCCGGAAATCTGGGAGGCGAGCACCGGTGAAAGCCCGCGCAGCAATACAAACAGCGCCATGATCAGCACCAGGTTTACGAGTACGATAATGATCCCGCCGACCATTTTTCGGCCGAGATACAGTTGCCCGAGTCCCGGCAGCACCAGGGCCGAAAGCAGCAGCGCCGCAAGTTTTTTGTTCATGATCAGGTTTCCTTTATGTCATGGGTTAAATATTGTTTATGGCGTTTATACAATCGATTGATTTTGAACCGTACCGGTGCCGGCCGTTTCTGTTTTGACTTTGCCGGAGCATTAAGGCATAGTAAAGCCGATTTTACCCTGTACCCGGGAGCAGACGATGGTTCTATTTGCAAACATACTGCTGGCGCTGGCCAAACTGGTTGAACTGGCCAGCGGACTTCTGACGCTGTACAAATACATTCTGCTTGCCAGCGTCGTTGTCTCATGGGTCAACGCCGATCCCTACAATCCGCTCGTTAATTTTATCTATCGTGTTACCGAACCGATACTGCGCCGGATCCGCCGGCATATGCCAGACACCGGCATGCTGGATCTGTCGCCACTCGTCGCCTTTGCCGCAATCTATGTCCTGCAGATCATCGTGTTTGATACCGCCTACCATTATCTGATAAGCACCAGCATGGCGCTCAAAACGGGGGGCTGATGTCCGGAATTCGCATCTGCGTCTCGTTTCATTCCGATCCGGCAATTTCCTTTAGCGCCGCACAAATCTGAATCGTCTTCTCGCCGGCCACGCCGGGCAAACAAAATGAGGGCAACGCTCTGCGTTACCCTCATTATCGTTATTACCCTGGACCCTGCTGATTATTTCTTGTGGCAGTCTTTACAGCCGGTAGGTCCTTTTTTCATTTCAGAGTGGCAACCCTTGCAGGTTTTATGAGCCCACTCTTTGCCGAGGTCGGCAATTTTACCAGGACCTTTTTCGTGGCATTTCTTGCAGTCTTTCAGCATCTCCTGATGTTTTTTGTGGGGGAAGGATACTTTACCCATGGAGGCAGGCAACTCAATTACGTCTGCTGCGAACGCTGCTCCCGCAAATGCGGTGACGGCAAGCATTGCTACTACGGCGCTGATCTTTTTCATACTTTGTTCTCCTTGTTGTTTTTTTGTTTGCTGCGTTATGACGCAGACAAAATTCTACACGCTATGTTCACTTAGTCAATGTTACAACTGTTTAGCATATTGGGTGCCAATCCGCAACTGCAATATAACCAGTCGATATTGCTATACAATATTTTGGCCAATAATAAATATGGCAACAGACAATACCGCAATTGAGGCAGCAAATATTTTTTTTGAAGCGGTCGCAGGATTGAAAGAGCTTGCATACGGTACATACTGTTAGTAAGTTAGAAATTAATTTCTGCGGCTTTTTGCAGAGAATAATTTCGTTAACGCACTTATCCCGACTTGTCGGGGCTAGTAAGTTAGAAATTAATTTCTGCGGTTTTTGCAGAGAATCATTCCGTTAACGCACTTATCCCGATTTGCCGGGGCTAGTAAATTAACCAGATAATCCACGAAGGGGGAACTTGCCAAAATGCAGCTTGTACACAATAAAAAAGGGTTTACGTTGATCGAGATCATGGTTGTAATCGTCATTCTGGCACTGCTTGCAGCTCTTGTAGGCCCGAAACTGATGGGGCGTACGGATGATGCCAAGATTACCGACGCACGCGTACAGATAAAAAACATTGAAACCGCTCTCAAGCTTTACAAGCTTGATACCGGGAACTATCCGACTACAGAGCAGGGGCTCGCCGCTCTGGTGTCAATACCGACGGTTGGCGTGATCCCGAAAAACTTCAAGGAGGGGGGCTACCTGGAGAGCAAAAAGATTCCCAAGGATCCCTGGGGTAATGACTATCTGTACGTTTCCCCCGGAGAACATGGCGACTACGATCTCTATTCCTACGGTGCAGACGGCGTCAAGGGGGGAGAGGGGAAGAACACCGATATCACCAGTTGGGATACGAAGTAAAAAATATATCACTATATAGTTGATTTTTTTCATTCTGCGCTATAGTCTATTCCTCTAAGCTATTATTTTCATTATGAATAAATGTTTTTAGTGCCTGTAAAGCACACATGATTATTCTAAGAAAGAGGAGGCTATACAATGTCGCAGAAGTTTGTGTATTTCTTTGGAAATGGTCAGGCTGAAGGTCGGGCTGACATGAAAAATCTGTTGGGGGGTAAAGGGGCCAATCTGGCTGAGATGACCAGCATCGGTTTGCCGGTTCCCCCCGGTTTTACGCTCACCACGGAAGTTTGTACCGAGTTTTACAAGAACGATAGAAATTATCCCGCCTCGCTGGCTGCAGAAGTCGCCACCCATCTTTCCCAGGTAGAAGCGCTGATGGGCCGTAAATTCGGTGATCCCGCCAACCCCCTGCTTGTTTCGGTCCGTTCCGGCGCCCGTGCCTCCATGCCGGGCATGATGGATACGGTTCTCAACCTCGGTCTCAACGACATAACGGTACAGGGCATCATCGCCCAGAGCGGTGACGAGCGCTTCGCCTATGACGCCTACCGCCGCTTTGTCCAGATGTATTCCGATGTCGTCATGGGAATGGATAAACATATTCTTGAACACCTGCTCGAACAGAAAAAGGAAGAGCGGGGTGTTCATCTCGATACCGACCTGAGTTCAAGAGACTGGAAGGATCTGGTCGCCGCCTTTAAGGCAGCGATCAAGGCAGAGCTTGGCACCGCGTTCCCGGAAGATCCGATGGATCAGCTGTGGGGTGCGATCGGCGCCGTATTCGGCTCATGGATGAACCAGCGCGCCGTTACCTACCGCCGCCTGAACAACATCCCGGCGGAATGGGGCACCGCCGTCAACGTCCAGTCGATGGTGTACGGCAACATGGGCGACGACTGCGCCACCGGCGTGGCCCTTACCCGCGACCCCTCCACCGGTGAGAACTACTTCTACGGCGAATACCTGGTCAACGCCCAGGGCGAGGACGTTGTCGCCGGTATCCGCACCCCCCAGCCCATCAACCGCGCCAAGGAAACGAATCTGCCCCCCATGGAAGAGGTGCTGCCGGAGTGCTATCAACAGTTGGTCGGCATCCGCTCGATCCTGGAAAAGCATTACAAGGATATGCAGGATATCGAGTTCACCATTGAAAAGGGAAAACTCTTCATGCTGCAGACCCGTAACGGCAAGCGCACCGCTCCGGCCGCCATCAAGATCGCCGTTGACATGGTTGCCGAGGGGCTGATCGACGAGAAAACCGCCGTGAAGCGAGTGGCGCCGGAGCAGCTCGATCAGCTGCTTCACCCGTCGTTAGACCCTAAAGCGGTCAAGAACATCATCGCCAAAGGTCTGCCGGCCTCTCCGGGCGCCGTGTCCGGTGAAGTGGTCTTTACCGCCGACGAAGCCGAGTCGGAAGCCAAAATCGGCCGCAAGGTTATTCTGGTCCGAGTTGAAACCTCTCCTGAAGATATCCACGGCATGCATGCCGCCCAGGGGATCCTGACCGCCCGCGGCGGCATGACCTCCCACGCGGCGGTCGTTGCCCGCGGCATGGGCAAATGCTGCGTCGCCGGTTGTGGTGACATCAAGGTGGATTATGCCAACCAGTGCTTCACCGCCAAGAACGGCGTTGTGGTCAAAAAGGGAGACATGATCACCCTGGATGGGTCGGCCGGCGAAGTCATGCTGGGTGCGGTTCCGACCGTATCCCCGGAACTGACCGGCGATTTCGGCAAACTGATGGAGTGGGTGGACGGTATCCGCCGCCTGAAGGTCCGCACCAACGCCGATACTCCCCATGACGCCAGGGTGGCGCGCCAGTTCGGCGCCGAAGGGATCGGCCTCTGCCGCACCGAACATATGTTCTTTGACGCCGAGCGGATCGCGGCCGTACGGGAAATGATCCTGTCCGAAGATGTCGAGGGGCGCGAACATGCTCTGGCAAAGATTCTCCCGATGCAGAAAGGGGACTTCATCGGCCTGTTCCGCGAGATGAAAGGGCTGCCGGTAACCATCCGCCTGCTCGACCCGCCGCTACACGAATTTCTGCCGCAGGAAGAGAAGGATATCGAGGAGCTGTGCAAGACCATGAAGGTCCCTGTCAGCGCCCTCAAGCACAAGATCGAGTCCTTGCACGAGTTCAACCCGATGCTGGGTCATCGCGGCTGCCGTCTCGGCATCACCTACCCCGAGATCTACAACATGCAGGTCAAGGCGATCATGGAAGCGGCCTGTGAGCTGGTCAAGAATGAAGGCTTCAGCATCGTGCCGGAGATCATGATCCCGCTGATCGCGACGGTCAAGGAGCTGTCGGTGCTCAAGCAGTATGCCGTGGAAATCT
>DATNCC010000236.1:0-8048 GCA_035571735.1 Dongiaceae bacterium
TCGTCACGAACATGAGCAGGAAGAGGAGCGTGCAGATCCACCCGCTCGCGCTGTGGATCGTCCGATACGGTATGCGCTGCGAGCGCTCCTGTCTTCCGAGCAGGACCATCATGCTCCAGACGGCGATGGCGCCCGAGACCAGGAAGAGAGCGGTAATCGCGGTGCTGAGTGCCGGGCTCATGGGGTGTGCCGGACTCCGGCGTTCCGGCCGTATGACTTCTGGCTCAGGTCCGTTCCCACCGGGCCGAACTGAATGTCGTTGATCGTGATCCCGCGCTGGCTCATGGTTTCTCCTTATTAATCAGCAATAACCTAAATGCCGTTTTCTGTATTAAGCCTCACTGGCCCGTATGGCCCTTCTGCATCATCTCCATCTTCTTCCGGAGTTCCTGCTTCAGCGCCTCCAGGTTGAAACTCGCACCCTTCTGCATCGGCGGAAACTCGACAAAAGTCTGGGCGGCCTTGGCGACCTCCTGCTGCACATAGACGAAGCGCCAGAACTCGTACAGGAACCAGCCGGGAAAATATTCCAGCGATCCGGTCATGCCCGTCCGCTCGAACGGATCAAGGCGAAGGTTGACGAGAATCGGGATGTCGGGTTTGACGGTGCCGCCCAGCCAACCATTGGGCTGGTCGATGAAGCGGTACTTGAAGTCATCGATCCGCACGGCACCGAGCGTGCTCTCGGCGAAGTAGAAGATCTCGTGCCGCTTCGAAGGCCCTTTGCCGGTGATCATGTCAAGCTGGTTGTAGCCGTCGAGGTGGACCTTGTAGGTGGCGTCTCCGAGAGTTTTTCCTTTTTTCAGCTCGTCGGTGATGTTCGGGTTGCCCGCAGCGGCGACGAAGGTCGGGAACCAGTCGAGCCCCGAGATAATCCCGTTCTCGACCTTGCCCGCCGGCACCTTGCCCGGCCAGCGAATGATTGCCGGCACGCGGAAACCACCCTCCATCACCGTTCCCTTGCCGCCGGCAAAGGGGGTCTGGCCGCCGTCGGGCCAGGTGAAGTTCTCGGTGCCGTTATCCGTGCTGAAGGCAACAATGGTGTTGTCGTCGAGCCCCGCATCCTTCAGCTTCTTCATCACCGAACCGAGGATGTCGTCAAGCTGCGCCATCCCGGCTTCGTGAATAGTCCAGCCGTTCCCGGCGTTGCGCATCTTCTCGTATTTTTCGGAGAGGTGCGTGACCACATGCATGCGCGTGGGGTTGAGCCAGACGAAGAACGGCTTGCCCTCCTTGCCGGCCTTGTCGATAAAGGCAAGCGAACGGGCGAGGATTTCGTCATCGACCGTCTTCATCCGCTCGGGGTAGAGCGTCCCCTCGTCCTTGATAGTCTGCCTGCCAACCTTGCCCCAACGGGGCTGCTCTGTAGGGTCATCCCTGTCGGTCGCCTGGCAGGTAACCATGTTGCGCGGCCCGACCGTGTCCTTGAGCGCCTGCGGGTAGTTGGGATGGGCGGGATCCTCCATGGCATCCAGGTGGTAGAGGTAACCGAAGAACTCGTCGAAGCCGTGCAGGCAGGGGAGAAACTCGTTCCTGTCACCCAGGTGGTTCTTGCCGAACTGGCCGGTGGCATAGCCCATTGTTTTGAGTGCGGTCGCGATAGTCGGAGCCGCGGCAGGCAATCCGAGTGGAGCGCCCGCCTGTCCCACGGTCGTCATGCCGGTGCGGATGGGAAGCTCGCCGGTGATGAAGTTGGCCCGCCCCGCCGTACAGCTCGCTTCTGCGTAGTAGTCGGTGAACCTCATCCCCTCGGTGGCCAGCTTGTCGAGGTTCGGTGTTCGTCCTGCCATGATCCCCTGGTGGTAGGCGCCGATATTGAACCAGCCGATGTCGTCACCCATGATAAAGACGATGTTCGGCTTGTCCGCAGCAGAAGCCTGCCCGGCAGCCAGTGCCACGAGGGCAATAATGATAAGCACTCTTTTCATCTCCCTGCTCCTTTCTCTTGTGGCGGCTCCGCCGGAGGCTCGTACCAGCGTTCCCTGGGCACTACCGCCGGAGTCTTCGGGTCGAGCATGTAGTGCGGCGACATGATCTGCACGCCGTATTCGTTGAAGGCGTCCTGGATATTCTGGTGAAGGTCGGAGTAGATCTGCATCATGGCCTGTGGCGAGTCGGTATAGGCGTTCAGCTCATAGCTCACGTAGAAATCGTCCAGGGAGGTCTGGAGGATGAATGGCGACGGGGCGGACAGCAGTCCCGGCGTCTTTGCTGCTGCCTGTAGCAGGAGCGCATGAATCTGGCGCCAGGGGGTGTTGTAGCCGATGGTCACGGAGGTATGCAGGATCAGGCCGCGCTTCCGGGCATGGGAACTGTAGTTGACCACATGGCTGTTGAAGATGACCGAATTGGGTACGATGATCTCCTCATTCTTGAGGCTCAGCAGGTGCGTAACGAGCAGCCTCATTTCGGTCACGTCGCCGCTGAAATCCCCGATCTTGACCCGATCCCCCACCCGGAAGGCCCGCCGGTAGGTCATGGTCAGGCCGGCAAAGGTATTGGAAATGACCGATGAGGAGCCGAGCGAGAGGATCACTCCCAGGAAGATGGAAACCCCCTTGAAGGCAGGGGAGTCTGACCCCGGGATGTAGGGGAAGGCCACCACCGCCATGAAGGCGATCGCCAGGAAGCGGGCAAGCTTGTAGGTCGGCCTGGCCCAATCGGGATAAAATCCGGAGAAGGAGAGGGTCCCATTTTCCAGCCCGTCGAAAAAAAGGCGCATCAGTTTTAACAGGTATTTGGTGACAAAGACCAGCACGCCCAGAAAGATCAGGTTGGGTGTATATTTCAGGAATCCCCTTCCCATGGTTGCAAGGGGCACCAGCAGGAAGTCGAGAAGATGGTTGGAGATGGGGCGGGTCCAGGGGAATAGCCCCAGCACAAGCTGTGTATAGATGTAGAACAGCACCAGGATGAGGACGAGCCGGGCGGTCCGGGCGGCGCCCGTCAACAGCGCCTTGATCTGTTCGGCCCGCACGATTACGAAGGATTGGATCCGGATCGAGCCGATCCTGTCGGCGATCCTCCCCTCGCTGACACCTGACAGCAGCCTGCGAAAGAGGGTCCGGATCAGCAGCAGGCTGAGCATGAGCACGACCGTGGCGATGGCGCTCCGGAGAACCCCGAGCCAGATTTCCCTGGGAGAACGATCCTCACGATAGCGCTCGACGGCTTCGCGGATTTTTCTGACACAGATTTTTGCCAGTTCCTGCCTGGTAACCCCCTCCGAGCGTGCATCGCTCTCGAGAACCGCCATGATGACTCTTCCGGCGGCGACTATTTCCGTTGACAGTTCCGACTCGACTATCGTTATGGCATCGCTTCTGATCGACTCGTCCTGGGCGGTCTTTGCTATCAGAGCGCTGATCCTGTTCGCCCGCTCCTCCGCCGGAAAAGCCTGCAAACCTCGGACGGGAAAGAGCACACTCCCGTCCACCGTGACGGGAGCGGTCTGGAGAGAAGTTTCCGGAACAGGCGCCGGGCTATCCGGCTGTGGCGCAGGGACTCCCTGACAGGGGGATGTCAGGATGCCGGCGGCAATCAGGATGATCACGAGATAAGCTGCACGCATCATGTTCTCTCCTTGGAAACGAATGTGTCAACGAATTAAAGCCCGAGTCGGAGTTCCATCCTCCCATTTGTTGTGGGTCAGCCGGACCACCTCTCCGTCGGGCGAATAAACCGGATGGGTGTCGAATCCCGGGCTGTTGGTAATGCGGCGCAACTCTTTACCTCTTTTTCTCGATAAATCGCCGCTATTTATCCTGGAACTGCCTCAACTACGCTCATGTGCGACTCCGTCGGCACTATCCTGTTGAGACGGAAGCCTGCCTCGCGGAGGAGATCTGCATACTCCGCCTCCGTCCGTTCCTGCCCCCCCAGACCGGTCAACATGACGAAATCCAGCAGCTTGCCGGGATGGAGGTCATTCCCGGGGGTGATAATCGCTTCAACCAGAAGCAACCGGCCCGTTTCTCTCATCGCCTCGCGACAATTCCTGAGGATGGTTACGGCGCGGTCATGGTCCCAGTCATGGATGATCCACCGGAGAATATAGGCGTCACATCCGGGCGGGACCGACTGGAAGAAGTCGCCGCCAACGATTTCGCAACGATCGGCAAGACCGGCGTCGCCGATCGCCTGGCGGGCCCCCTCTGCCACATGCGGGAGTTCATAGAGAATACCGTTCATCTGCGGACAGTGCTTCAGGATTGCGGCGATCAGTGTGCCGTGCCCTCCGCCGACATCCACAATACTGGCAATGCCGCCGAAATCGTATGCCTTTACGACGGCGGCGGAGACCACCTTCCCGAAATCGTTCATGGCCCTATTGAAGATCTCTCCCTCGTCGGGGTGTGCTGCGAAGTAGTCGAAAAATTCCGCTCCTGCGGCACGCTTGAAGACCGGTTCACCGGTCCTGACGCTGTGAAGCGCCTCGGCATACGTATGGTGCCATGCACGGAGACCGGTCATTCTCACCCACGACCTCATAGAGCCCGTAACCCCGGTGCGCAGGCACTCCCCGAGCGGTGCCAAAGCGAAACGACATGACTCCACCTCGGTAAAGACTCCCACGCTGCACAGTAAGCGGAGGACCCGGTACAGGGAGGGGGCGTGGGTGAAAGTTGCTTGCGCCAGCTCATCGCTGCTGCGTGGCCCGTCGGCGAGCAGGTCGGCAACCCCCAGTTCGGCAGCCAGCGATAGTGCCGTCGAAATCGCTATCCCTTCGCTCAGGAAGTAGATCTGCAAGTAAGGGGTCAGCTCGGACAGGTTTCCGATTTGGTTTATACTTGTTTTTGACATATTCACTCCCCTGTCGGTCGTTTAATATGCTCGGGCCTGAACCCGATCCCGATCAGCCTCGCCGGGATCCTGCGCAGAAACGGAAAACCGGCCAGGAGTCTGACGCTACGCGGCGGCGGGAGACGTTCCGCACTTTCAAGAACGCGCTTGATGACGCGGTTCTGGACAAACATCTGCATCCTTTGGGTGACGCGGGCCGGCCATTCTCTGCGCTGCTGCACGAGGCGCAGATGCCTG
Organism: Dongiaceae bacterium; assembly: GCA_035571735.1. GTDB lineage: Bacteria > Desulfobacterota > Desulfuromonadia > Geobacterales > Pseudopelobacteraceae > JACRCG01. The sequence continues at coordinate 5,041 of DATNCC010000236.1, forward strand.
GTTTCCAGGCGCCCGCTGCGCAGCGGGTCGGCAAGAAGATTGGCGGCGGCTACGGCATCCTGGATCGCGAGGTTGATACCCACTCCACCGATCGGTGACATCGCATGGGCGGCATCGCCGATGCAGAGGAGGCCGCTCCGATACCAGCGGGGCAATCGATCCACCTGCACAGTGAGCAGCCTGACGGTATCCCAATCCAACAGTTCGCCGACACGGTCCGCGGCAAACGGCGCGATTCGTGCGATGCTGTCACGAAACGCCTGCAATCCCCTCTCCCGGAGCTGTTCGAACGACCCTTTCGGGATCACGAAGCCGCACTGCCAGTACGCTCCACGGTTGATCGTGACAAATATCCGTCCGCTGTCGAAGCGGCCCGTAGTTTCTTCCGGATCGGAGGGGAGTATTGACAGCCGGAACCAGAGTACGTCCATGGGCGCACCGAGCTCGTGAACTTTCAGGCCGGCCAACGTCCGCACGACCGAATGCCGACCGTCGGCGCCGACCACGAGATCTGCCCGAACCTCCAGAGGACCGTCGGGAGTAGTTGCCCGGAGTCCGACGACGTTTTCAGCTTCTTCAATCAGCCCGGTTACTTCGGCCTGCATCAGCAACCTGAACGTTGGATAACTGGCGCCGCGTTCGGCGAGAAAGTTCAAAAAATCCCACTGCGGCATGAAAGCAAGAAAACGGCAGTGAGTCGACAGGTGCGTGAAGTCGGCAATAGTCAGAGCCAGGCCGCCGACGTGGGCGCCCAGCCGCGGCGCCTTCTGGTGGGGGAGCTTGAGCAGGTCATCGAGAAGTCCCAGTTCATGCATGACTTCCAGCGTCGAGGGGTGGATCGTATCTCCGCGGAAGTCGCGCAGAAAGTCGGCATGTTTTTCCAGCACGAGAACTTCGATGCCGGCGCGGGCCAGCAAGAACCCGAGCATGATTCCCGCCGGACCGCCGCCGGCTATGCAGCAGCGCACCGACACCTTATCCGTAGCCATCTTAAGCTCCTGACCCTGACCGATGTCACTCCGAGGACTTTAATATCGCCAGCAGGAACTCCCAGAACTTCGCAACACTCTCGATGTAGATCTTCTCGTCGGGGGAATGGACCGCTTCGAGTGTAGGGCCGAAGGAAACCATGTCCATCCCGGGAATGCGCTCTCCGATGATGCCGCATTCGAGCCCGGCGTGGATGGCCCTGACCTCGGCATCCTTTCCGTACAACGACCGGTGGCATTCCTGCGCGAGCTTCAGGATCGGCGAAGCGAGGTTCGGTTTCCAGCCGGGGTAGCCGTCGCTTGCCTCTACCCTCGCGCCGCCCAGTTCGAAGATCACCGCGACAGTCTCGGCCGCCTCCGTCAAGCGCGACGCCACCGAGCTGCGCTGGCTGGTGACCAGCACGATGTCGTCCTCCGTAGTTGCGACAGACGCAAGGTTCGTCGAGGTTTCCGCCAGTCCGGGGATATCGGCGCTCATGTGCAGCACTCCGTGCGGCAGCGCGGCGATCGTCCGGCACAGTTTCTGCTGAAGGGACGGCACCAGGACCTTCCCGTTCCCGGCGCCATCCTGCCTGGCCATGCTCACAACAAGATCGGGCTCGACAAATGCAAGCTCCCCCCTGAACGTCGCGTTCAGTTCCGAGACAAGTTCCTCTGCCCGGTTCACACTCTCCCGGGGAATAAACAGGAGCGCACCGCATTCGCGGGGGATGGCATTGCGCATCTTCCCGCCATCTATGGTGGAGAGCCGGGCATCGACCGCGGAGAGCCTCATCACGGCGCGGTTCAGCAACTTGATCGCGTTACCCAGCCCCTTGTCGATCTCCAGACCCGAATGCCCTCCCCGCAGCCCTTTTACCGACAGGAAGCATGCCACAAAATGCGCCGGGGCGCTCTCAAACGCCACCTGCCATCTTCCCAGGGCATCTCTGCCGCCGGCACAGCCGACGATCAGCATCCCCTCTTCCTCCGAGTCAAGGTTCAACAGCGTCCTGCTCTCGACGAGCGCCGGGTCGAGGTTTTGGGCGCCGGTCAGGCCGGTTTCCTCATCGACCGTAAAGAGCAGCTCCAGCGGTCCGTGCACGAGGGAGCGGTCCGCCATGACCGCAAGATTCGCCGCCACGCCAACGCCGTTATCCGCGCCGAGCGTCGTGCCGTTCGCCATGAGTACCTCCCCTCTTCGGACAAGCTCGATGGGATCCTTGAGAAAATCGTGAATCTTGGCGACGTTCTTTTCGCAGACCATGTCGAGATGGGCCTGCAGGCAGATGCTGCGCACCTGTTCCCGTCCGGGAGAGGCCGGTTTTTTCACGACGATGTTGCCGCAGCCGTCCTGCGTTGCGCGCAGCCCGAGTTTTTCCGCCGTATCGAGAACGTACCGGGCGATCAGTTCTTCATGCTTGGACGGCCGCGGAATGCAGGCGATCTCGGCGAAATACCGCCAGAATAGTTCGGGTTTCAATCCATCGACGGCTTCTGTCATGTCAGGCTCCTTTTATAAACACGTCTAGTTGTCAGTTTTGTTTGCTGCCCGTTCTTCCGATTCAATATCCGTATGCAAAGGATAGCTGCAATTCTTCAGAGCGCAAGCCTAAACCGGCATGACCGCCCCCGCCGGACCGAAAAATTGTTTCCGCCGCAATGGCGGATCTTCGGAAATGGTGTAAGATTTTCAGTGAGACATCTCTTTCAGAGGAGGGAATTACCATGATCAGGAAAACAGGAATCATGATGCTGCTTCTCGCATTGATGGGGGTTCCGCTGTCCGCCGGAGCGGCGGGGAGCGATACCGGCGTTATCCCTCCGGGAGAGGCCGGGGCAAAGGCTTTGCTGGAGCGCTCCCCCCGCCACCACGAGTGGGTCGACATCACCATTCCGGGCAAAGATGCAAAGCTTTCCGCTTTCGTCGCCTATCCCGAACGCAAGACAAAGGCGCCGCTCGTGATCGTCATCCACGAAGTCTACGGCCTGACCGACTGGGTCCGCGCCGTGGCGGACCGTCTGGCCGGCGAGGGTTTC
>DATNCC010000237.1:0-2197 GCA_035571735.1 Dongiaceae bacterium
GGCGCTGGTGCGGCCGTCCAGGAGCATTCTGGACCTGCCGGTAAAGAGCGTACTCAAGAAGTGGAAAGACAAGGCCTTCGCCGCCGGGGCTGATCGCTCGGTCATCGAAAGGGGGGCTGCAATGCTGGGGGTGGAGCTGGCTGATCTGATTGCCGATTGCATCGAGGGGATGAAGACGCAAGCCGAGGCGATCGGGCTAAAGGGGAATCTATAGCGGCGCTTGTGACACCCCTGAGATATTTAAGGGAAGAAGCATGCTCGTTATCTGGAAAAAGGTAGAATGATAAGTATTGATAAGATATAGTGATCATGGTGAAAGGATAAACTGAAACTATATGAAAAAGGCCACTTCTCAACAATTCAATATTCAAGATCAAAAGCTTAATGAATCCCGCAAAGAGGGGAAGATTGTAACTATCAGGCTGCTGAATGGCGTTGAGCATACCGGATTAGTTTCATCATACGATCTATTCAGTATTGCCTTTTTGGTTCCCAATCCGATGATGGATTTATTGATATACAAGCACTCTATTGCTTACATCAAATTCAACCTCTGAAGAGGAGGATCACTCCAATGAATGATCTCCGGATCATCCCGGCCCGGTTCACCCTCACCTTATATCCCCCACCCCGCAGTCAGCCTTAAATCTGAGCTCGGCGGAAGACGCCGCGGATGAGTGCAGTTGCGCATTTTCCGGCAGTGGTTATACTTGCTGGGAAATAATCTGCATGGAGGCTTCATGTCCTGGTTCGGCAACCTGCATCTGCGTACCAAATTCAACCTGATCATGTCACTGCTGCTGGTCTGCCTCTTCCTGGCGGCCGCTTTTCTTACCTACCGGAAGGAGCAGCGACTGATACTCAGGTTTGCCCAGGACAACGCCCGCAACCTGGCCCGGCAGATCATCGAAACGCGGGATTACATGTCGGGCGCAGTCAGGGACGAAGCGGAGAAAAATTATGATCTGGTCCCGCAGGTAGTAGCCACCCGGGTTGCCAAAAAGATCACTGCCGACAGCCCGTACTATGTCCGGCAGGTATCGCTCCGTTACCGCAATCCCGATAACCGGCCCGACAGCTACGAAACCGCCCGCCTGGAGAATTTCAGCAAGAAGGGACCGGCCGAGATCTCCAGCCTTGAGACGGTCGATGAAAAGCGGATCTTCCGCTACCTGCAACCGATGGTAGCCGTAGAGTCATGCCTGGCATGCCACGGTGATTATGAAAAGGCTCCGGCCTTTGTCCGGGCGCGCTTTCCCCGTGGACACTACTCCTACAACTACAAGGTGGGCGAAGTCATCGGTGCGGTGTCGGTCTCAGTTCCCATGGCTGACCTCTACCGGCAGATCGGCGCCAACCTGAAGCAGGATCTGCTCGACCGGGCGGTGATTTTCTGCATCATAATCGTCGTTATGGGGTGGATCCTCAGCCGGAGCATCCTTGACCCGGTGAAGCAGCTGGCCCTGTCCATCTCCAGGGTTACCCGGACCGGTTCCTATGACGAACGCCTGCGCCGCTCGACCAATGACGAAATCGGCACACTTATCGGCTCATTCAATGACCTGATGCAGGAACTGGAGCAAAAAGACCAGCAAAGTACCGAAGCGGATGCCCGCTATCGTTCCTTTATCGAAATGGTCCCCTCAGCAGTGGTCACCTGTTTGCAGGACGGCCGGATAATCATAACCAACCAGCTGGCCGAGAAACTTTTCGGTGTATCCCGAAAGGATCTGATCGGCAAAAGCATCTTCGATTTCGTCATCGACGAAGCTGCCAGAAACGAGCTTTTCGCGACAAGCCTGACGGACGGCAGGATCAGGATGGTGAAAGAGAGCTCCCTCCGGACGGTACGCGGTTTCCGCGGCAGACTGACCCAGATGGAAATAGCCATTGCCGCTACGGAAGGAGACCAGCAGACGCTGTTCACCGTCATTTTGCGCGAAATACTTTGATCATCCCTTCTCCGTCATAGTCCCATCTCCTCCCGCAGCTTGTCCTCCAGCCCCTGGTAGCGGGGCGAAAAATGAAACGGAATCGCCCGGGCGACTCCCGCCTCACGGGCCAGCAGCCCGGCCTGGCGTGCGGTCAGATGATACCGCTCGCCGATCCGTTCACGATCCTCTTCCAGAAAGGTCGCCTCGATGAAGAGGTAGTCGGCATCACGGGCGAGAGCGACGATCCTGGCCGCATTTGCCGG
>DATNCC010000238.1:0-3189 GCA_035571735.1 Dongiaceae bacterium
TGGAGGTGGTCGAGATTGCGCCGCTGGACGGGCTGCTGAACCGCGCCGAACTGACCGCCATGCTTGATGACGGCGTCGCTGCCGTGCTGGTGCAGAATCCCAATTTCTTCGGCAGCATCGAAGATTTTACGGACATGGCGGATCAGATCCATGGCGCCGGGGCGCTTCTGATCGGCTCGGTCTACCCGATATCTCTCGGCATGCTGAAGTCCCCCGGCGAGACCGGAATCGATATCGCCGTGGGCGACGGCCAGAGCCTGGGCAACCCGCTCTCGTTCGGCGGCCCCTCCTTCGGTTTCATCGCCGCCAGGAAGAGCCTTATCCGCAACATGCCCGGCCGTATTGTCGGCGAGACGGTGGACAAAAACGGCAAGCGCGGATTCGTGCTGACGCTGCAGGCCCGCGAACAGCATATCAAGCGCCACAAGGCCACCTCGAATATCTGCAGCAACCAGGGTCTGTACGCCCTGCGCGGCCTGATCTTCCTCTCCGCCATCGGGAAAGCGGGACTCGCCGACCTGGCCCGCCTGAACCGGGACAAGGCCGAATACGCCAAGGAACTTTTGGCCGGGATTCCGGGGGTCACCGTGCTGCAATCAGCTGCTACCTTCAACGAATTCACGATATCTCTGCCGAAAAACTCCGCAGGTGTGGTCGCGGAGTTGCTTGAACGGGGCATTGCCGCCGGCGTGCCGCTCGGGGAGTATTACGAGGGTTCGGAGAACTGTCTGGTGGTGACGGTGACCGAGAAACGGACCAGGAAGGAAATCGACCTGTTTGCCAGGGAGCTGGAGGTGGCGCTATGCAACTGATCTATGAACAATCCTCCCCCGGTCGCCGCGGCGTCAAGCTGCCCGCATCCGATGTCCCTACCGCCGCCCCCCTGCCGGACGCCCTGCTGCGCAAGGAGGCCGCCGGACTTGCCGAGGTATCCGAGCTAGATCTGGTGCGGCATTTCACCAACCTTTCCCGCCGGAATTTTTCCGTGGACACAAACTTCTACCCGCTCGGTTCCTGCACGATGAAGTATAACGCCAAGGTTCTGGAAAACTCGGCGGCCCTGTTCGCCCCCTTTCACCCGATGACGGCGCTTCTTCCCGGTGGCGTGGATTTGTGTCAGGGAGCCCTCGGAATGCTGTTCGATCTTGGACAGATGCTGGCCGACATCACCGGCATGGATGAGGTCACCACCCAGCCGCTGGCCGGTGCCCACGGCGAGATGACCGGCATCATGCTGATCGCTGCATACCATGCGGCCAAGGGGAACAAGGGCAAAAAGAAATACGTGGTCGTCCCCGATTCGTCCCATGGCACCAACCCGGCCTCGGCGGCGATAGCCGGTTACGAGATCATCACCGTACCGACCGCGCCCTATGGCGATATGGATATCGAGCTGTTCAAAAAGGCGATGACCGACGAGGTGGCGGCGGTCATGATGACCTGCCCCAATACCTTGGGGCTGTTCAATCCGCACATCAAGGAGATCAGCGACATCGCCCACAGTCACGATGCGCTGATGTATTACGACGGCGCCAACCTGAACGCCATCATGGGCAAGGTCAAGCCGGGCGATGTCGGTTTCGACGTGATCCATGTCAACCTGCACAAGACTTTCGGCACTCCCCACGGCGGCGGCGGTCCGGGTTCCGGACCGGTAGGGGTCAAGAAGGCGCTGATCCCGTTCCTGCCCCAGCCGCGCATCGTCATGGATGATGGCGGCGCGTTGCGGCTCGAAACCGCCAACCCGGATACCATCGGCCGCACGGCCAACTTCTTCGGCAATTTCGGCGTGATGGTCAGGGCCTATGCCTACATCATCATGCTGGGGCGCGAAGGACTGATCCGGGTGTCAGAGCAGGCGGTGCTGAATGCCAACTATATCAAGGAGAGGCTGAAACCCTACTACGACCTCCCCTATGACATGACCTGCATGCACGAATGCGTCTTTTCCGCCTCCAGGCAGCTGGCCCACGGCGTGCACGCGATCGACATCGCCAAGTTCCTGATCGACAGGGGATACCACCCGCCGACGGTCTATTTCCCGATGATCGTCAAGGAAGCGATCATGATCGAGCCGACCGAAACCGAGAGCAAGGCCACCATGGATGCCTTCATCGAGGTGATGATCGAAGCGGCCAGGACCGCCGAGAGCAACCCGCAGGCGCTCCTCGACGCGCCGCTGACCATGCCGGTCTCGCGGCTCGACGAGACCAAGGCGGCCCGGGAGCAGAACGTCTGCTGTCTGGTGTGATTCTGTTTTGATGCATGATGTTTGGTATGAAAGCACCCTGGCGAAATGTCGTCAGGGTGCTTTTTTTTGGTGGGGAGATTTCGTGCGTTCATTGCGTAAGTGAGTAATTTAACGGGCAGGGAGCTGACCGGCCAGATTTTTCATGGTCCTGCTTCACCCACCTCAAACTCCAAATTCTCTGCATGCTTAGATAGGGCAGCTTTCGACCATCTGAAAGCAGGCTAGTGGCGCTCACGTGGTGATACTACAAAAACTGACATTGTTGAGTTGGTTGACGTACGTATTAAACTGTTTTGTTTTTCGTTCTTAAGTATTGCATGTCATGCATATATGGCATAATATCTGTGGCAGGAGTCATGCCATGAAAACTGCTGCTGCACATAATTTCCATGTTCCCCTGCCAGCTGTTGTCTACAGTCGCCTCAGATCGGAGGCGGAACGTCAACACAAACCGGCCACCCAGCTGGTGAAACAGGCGGTGGAATACTGGCTTGAAGAGCAGGAAAAGCTGGCGCTGCATGAAGAAATTGCCCGCTATGCCGCAGAGACGGCTGGTTCCTGCGATGATCTGGACGAACAGTTGGAAAACGCCGGAGTGGAGCACCTAAACAACAACGGGAAACTGCCATGAAGCGGGGCGATGTTTATTGGGCTTCTCTTTCGCCCCGTTCCGGCTCGGAACAGAGCGGCCGCCGGCCGGTGATCATCCTGTCCCATGATGCTTTCAATCAGACGCAGGCGTGGCGGTCAATAATAGTCATTCCACTTTCCACCTCAACGACACAGGCACGGCGCGGACCGACTGTTGTTACAATAAGCGCCGGCAGCGCCGGGCTGCCGGGCGAAAGCTCTGCATTATGCCACCAGGTCACGACCCTTGACCGCGCCAAACTGACGGATAAAATCGGCGAACTTTCCGCTGCTACATTGACTCTGGT
>DATNCC010000239.1:0-3293 GCA_035571735.1 Dongiaceae bacterium
ACGCCTTTTATGAGGGAGAGCCAGCCGATAATCGTAATCAGAACAGTCCAGTCGCTCCCCCAAAGATTGTGATAGTTCACGATCAGGAATCCAAAGACGACTGTCACGGAGCCCATCATGTAGGTCAGTGCAGCGTTCTTGAACATGTCTTCCGAAATCCTGAGATGATAATCTTTACTGAAAAAACTACCCAGAGAAGCTGACAGATATATCACCGATACAATTTTTGCGATGAGTATTGATAGTTCCATATTCTCCTCCCAATTGCGTCTAACAAATTCAAGCGTCATGGGGCGACTTTTCGCTCCCCGGGGTTTTCACATATCCGTATATGCAGGCGGTTCTCAGCACTTATCTTGTTTGCACTCTCTGCCATCTTGAGCTCCATAAGATAAGATTCGGTTCACATTATAACGGCACCCTGGTGTAGTCAACTGCGAAGTGGGGGGCGATTCATGCGCCGCCACCCGACCTGTCCTCTCTTGCGAAACATAATTACCATGCGATAATTGCCTGATGATGGCCTGCCTCGATGGAGCCGGTGAATGAAAGTCACAAAGCGTTAACGTTCGCCATTTTTTTGATTGATTATAGTCTTTATGTTCTCGATTTATCCGCGTTTATCCTATTTATCCGAGTTACAAATGCTTTTTTTTCAGGGTACTTCCAAGGGGAAAACGATGATCTCATTGCAGGATGTCATGAGCAAGCAGCCTTATCCCTGCTTCAAACTGGCCGCTGTTCCGGAAAAGCTGAAACATCAACTGAAAAAAGGGATGCTCTGCCTCTACAACATCGACAATCGTATCTTCGAGTTTCCGACTGTCGGCCGGTTCGGACCTGACGACATCCTGTTCTCCGGTCTGGTCTTCGCAGGGTATTACTCGATTGAAGAGTTCCGTGACCTGGTCTTTGCCGGCCGGCTCCCGGTAAGCTGTCCTTCCTGTAAAGGACCGGCCCTGGATGCCGGCCTGATTTCCTTCGAGCTGGAAGAAACCGGCACCGCCCGGATTGATTGCGTAAATGGCGATGCGGAGATCTTCGTCTGCGAATTTTGCCGCAGACCATTCGCATTGATACCGATAACCTGACACTGTCTGTCCGCTGCCGGGACTTTCATCATTTTCCTGATATACTTTGAGTATGGCTCCTCACAAGCTGAATAACTATAACGGAAAGGAGGACGGAATATGCTGAAGCGATGGTTTTTTCGGGTTGTACTGCTGACGGCCCTGGCTGCACTGGGGGCCGGTGCGGCCTGGGCCAACGGTGATGGAGTGGCGCGGATAACCAAGGAAGATGCCAAGGCCGGGCTCGGGAAGAAAGACACGTCGATCATCGACGTGCGGACGATTTCCGATTGGAAGGAGAGCAAGCTGAAGATCAAGGGGGCGGTCAGGGAAGACCCCAATGAGGTCGAAGGCTGGGCCTCCCGCTACCCCAAGGACCGGACCCTGATCCTCTACTGCGCCTGACCGACTGAAGGAACCAGCGCCCGGGTGGCGCTGCAGCTGATCAAGATGGGATACACCAAAGTATTCGCCCTCAAGGGGGGATGGAAGGAGTGGGTGGACGCGGGTTATCCCACGGAAGAGAAGTGATATCGCCTATTTCAACCCCCCTCAATCCCCCCTTGTCAGGGGGGAAGCTTTTAAGCCTCCCTTGATAAGGGGAGGTTTGGAGGGGTTGGCCACCAAAAACGATAAAGCCGGCATGCGAAATGTCGGCTTTATAACTTCACCTCGGGTTTAGTTATAGATTTTCAGAGTGCTTCCGATGAATCCGTTGACCCACTGGTTCAGGTTCTACCTGCCCTCGCTCCGGATCGCTGCCGTGAGCGGGGGTAGTGGCGGAAGCACTATCGATTCTCACCTTCCTTCTGATTATATGATAGTTCAAACAAGCTAAAACAGCAAACGCCCGCCTGCTGTCACCCCTTGCCCTGCGCGGCTTTACCTGCGATCCGGGAACTGCCTGCCAGCACCCCTCCACGGCTGCAATCTTTTAAAGTCAAACCACCAGCATTTCCATGAACTCGTTTACCGGCATAGCAGCCAGCCGCTTGCGGTCGAGGCAGAGCCCGATCAGCGCTTCGGCGCGTTCGGTACGGAGGCAGGCTGCCATGTTCGCCCTGGCCTTCTCCACCAGCTGCGGCAACGCCTCGCTCCTGCGGCGGCGGTGGCCGAGCGGGTACTCCACCTCGACCCGTTCCGTGGCGCTGCCACCCTTGAAGAAGATCTGGACGGCATTGGCGATGGAGCGCTTCTCCGGATCCAGGTAGTCCCGCGAGTAGCGCGGCTCCTCGCGCACTTCCATCCGCTCCCGCAGGCGGTCGATGCGCGGATCGGACGCCACGGCATCGCCGTAATGATCGGCGGTCAGCTGGCCGAAGATCAGTCCTACGGCTGTCATGTACTGCAGGCAGTGGTCCCGGTCGGCCGGGTTGTGGAGCGGGCCGGACTTGTTGATGATCCGGACCGCCGATTCCTGGGTCTCGATCACGACCCGCTCGATCCGGTCCAGCCGGGCCGCAACCAGGGGATGGAGCTTCAGGGCGCACTCCACGTCGGTCTGGGCATGAAACTCGGCCGGGAAGGCGACCTTGAAGAGGACGTTCTCCATCACGTAGCTGCCGTAGGAACGCTGCAATTTGAACCGTTCCCCCTTGAAGGAGACGTCGTAGAAGCCCCACCCTTTGGCGGTAAGGGCAGAGGGATAGCCCGGCTCCCCCTGCATGGCCATCAGCGCCAGTCTGACCCCCCTGCTGGTGGCGTCGCCGGCAGCCCACGACTTGCGCGGCCCGGCGTTCGGGGCGTGGCGGTAGGTACGCAGGCTCTGGCCGTCCACCCAGACCTGGGAGAGGGCGTTGACGATCTCCTCCCGGCCACCCCCCAGAAGTCGGGTCGCCACTGCGGCGCTGGCCAGCTTCACCAGCACCACGTGATCCAGCCCCACCCGGTTGAAGCCGTTTTCCAGGGCCATCACCCCCTGAATCTCGTGGGCCTTGATCATGGCCGTAAGGACATCTTCCATGCTGAGCGCCGACTTCCCCTGCGCCTGGCGGGAACGGCTTACGAAGTCCCCTACGGCCAGAATCCCACCAAGGTTGTCGGAAGGGTGCCCCCACTCCGCGGCCAGCCAGGTGTCGTTATAATCGAGCCAGCGGATCATGGCGCCGATGTCGAAGGCCCCCTTGACCGGGTCCAGGACATATGAGGTACCGGGAACCCGCGCCCCGTTGGGAACAACCGTACCCGGAACGACCGGCCCGAGCAGGCGGGCGCACTCGGGAA
>DATNCC010000240.1:0-17468 GCA_035571735.1 Dongiaceae bacterium
GCGCCCACCTGTTGATGCTATCCGCATTTGACTTTCCGTCTGGGTGAGGATTTTTCGTCAGGCCAAGGCGGCCGATGGGGGCCGCGGAGGCGTAGCACTCGCTACGCCGCACAAGCGCGCCCTGAAGGCCAACGCCGGCATGGCGGAAAAGCGTCGCCCATCTATGCTGCAGCCTCGGCTACGCCGACGATCGCCTCATCCTCCGCTTCCATAATCCCGAACTTCATCAGCAGTTCTTCCAGTTCTTCCATCTCCAGCGGGGTCGGAACAACCAGCATCTTGTTGTCGGCAATCTTCTGGGCCAGCGTCAGGTATTCCTGTGCCTGAGGATGTTCAGGGGAGTACTCGATGACCGTCATTCTGCGCAACTCTGCTCTCTGAACCTGATTGTCGCGCGGCACGAAGTGGATCATCTGGGTGCCGAGACGGCGGGCCAGCTCGGAAATCAGCTCAAACTCCATGTCGGTCTTTCTGGCGTTGCAGATCAGGCCGGCGAGACGAACCTTGCCGGAAGAAGCATATTTGAGGATACCTTTGGAAATGTTGTTGGCAGCGTACATGGCCATCATTTCACCGGAGGTAACGATGTAGATCTCTTCAGCTTTACCCTCGCGGATCGGCATGGCGAATCCGCCGCAGACAACGTCGCCAAGAACGTCATAGAAGACGAAGTCGAGGTCATCGGTATAGGCACCGTTCTCTTCCAGGAAGTTGATGGCGGTGATAACGCCGCGGCCGGCACAACCGACACCCGGCTCGGGACCGCCGGACTCGACGCATTTGATATCGCCGTAGCCGACCTTCATGACGTCCTGCAACTCCAGGTCCTCGACTGTTCCCAACTCCCGCACCAGGTCCATAACCGTATTCTGCGCCTTGGCGTGCAGGATCAGGCGGGTGGAGTCAGCCTTGGGGTCGCAGCCGACGATCATGACCTTCTTGCCGAGAGATGCCAGACCGGCCACCGTGTTCTGGGTTGTAGTTGATTTGCCGATGCCGCCCTTGCCGTAAATTGCTATCTGTCTCATGGTGTTGCTCCTTTCGCTCGCCAATCTGCGAGCCTGCGTGATTTGTTAGGGCAAATAAAAAAAGACGCCCCGGTAATACGGAGGCGTCTTTGCCTGAACGAACTTTGTATGTTGAAAATCATACTGTGTGCTGTATGTCATGTTCAAAGCACAGGGCGTGCCAATATTATTTTATTAAACCAAAACAGAGTGTTATGTTTTTGTGCTTATAAATGAGGCGGTCGGTGGAGGGGTTTACGGGAGGAAAGATGCGCCAGCAGTTCAGGCAGATGCTGAAAAAATAGTCACCCGGGCAGCATACGGAACGCGGAGGCCTTGACGGCGGCATACACGGTGCCCCCCGGTGCAATGCCCAGTTCAGTGACCGCCTCCTGGACAACCTCCGAGATCAACGTGTTACCGACGCAATCCAGTTCCACGCCGATCTTCCTCCCCGAGCTGAACAGGGAGCGAACGGTGCACTGCAGGAGGTTGCGGGCGCTGATGGCTTCAGGATGCTGTTTGAAGAGGATGATGTCCTTGGAAGAAAGTTCGGCCATGGAGTCGTCGCGCTCCGAGGCGGCTGAAAGCAGAAGCCGCGCAGCACCCCAGGGATAGGAGTAAAGGTTGCCGTCCTCACTGGAGCGCCCGAGTCTCAGGAGATTGATATATCCGATCTGGCTGGCGCCGAGGCGCTGGCGGGCCAGCTCTTCGGCAGTGGAAATTCCGATGATGCGCCCTCCGGCGACATTAAGAACCTGGTCCGACATCAGCCGCATCTCAAGAAGAGAGTGGGATATAAACAGATAGGGGATGCAAAACTGCTCGCTGACACTCTTCAGATAGGGAATGATCTGGAAGCGTAGTGAATCGTCCAGTGCCGACAACGGCTCATCCATCAGCAGCAGACGAGGATTTGCAAGGATAGCGCGCCCCAGGGCGACGCGCTGTTTTTCGCCCCCCGACAGGTTCGTGACCCCCCGGCCAAGGAGTCCGTCCAGTTTCAGCACCGCCACCAGCGTGTCGAAGTCGATGGTACGGAGATTTTTCGGACAGCGATTGAAGCCGTAGAGCAGGTTGTTTCTGACGCTCAGGTGCGGGAACAGGCAGTGCTGCTGGAAGACCATGGAGATCCGCCGCTGCTCGGGACGGAGGTTGATCACTTGAGCACTGCTGAAAAGGCAGTCGCCATCCAGAACTATTTCACCATCGTCCGGTTCCACCAGTCCCGCCAGCATGCTCACCAGAGTAGATTTCCCGCTCCCCGACACGCCGAATATGCCGACCCTGTCACCACTGACATTGAAATCAGTTGCCAGGGTAAAGGCGCCGAAACTTTTCCGGGTTGTCATGGAGAGCTGCATGTCATCCCCTCCGTGCCATTTTTTTAGCCATCATTTCATGCAGAAAGAGCACGGCCAGCGAAATAACCACCGAAACCAGACAGAGTGAGAGCGCCATCGTCTCGCCGGTGGGTGATGCGGCATACTCGTAGATGGCCAGCGGAATGGTCTGGGTAATACCGGGAATGTTGCCGGCTACGATGATGGTCGCGCCGAATTCGCCAAGACTGCGGGCGAACACCAGCGACGAACCGGCAACCAGTCCTGGAACGGAAAGGGGCAGAATAACGGTCAGCAGGGTGTCGTGCCAGCGTGCCCCGAGGGTTCGGGAAGCGTTGAGCAGCTGTGGATCGATGCCCTCCATGCCGATGCGCAGCGAGCGCACCAGCAGCGGGAAGCCGACTATTGCCGAGGCGATGACCGCCGCCTTGAGCGTGAAGATCAACCGGATGTCCGCTTTGTTCAGCAGGGATCCAAGCCAGCCATGCCTGCCGAGCAGAAGCAGCAGGAGATAGCCCACCACCACCGGCGGCAGCGTCAGCGGCAGATTGACTAGCACCTCCAGCAGCACCTTGCCGCGGAATTTGACAAAGGTGATCAGGTAGGCAACGGCAAAGCCGAACGGCAGCGACAGCAGGGTCGCAGCAATCGCAACCTGCAGCGAAAGCCTGATGGCATCGTAATCTGTGGAAGATAATTGAATCATGCCCTGCCTTATCTTGTCATTAAACGCTTAACGGGGAGCAAACCCGTATTTTGCCAGCACAGACTTTGCCTCATCGCCGTGAAGATAGGCAAAGAAGGCGTCAGCATCCCTGTTTTTTGCGCCTGCAACCGTGAGCGCCATCGGATAGGTCACCCTCGGATAGAGTTCCTGGGGGACGGTAAAGAGTATCCTCGCCTGTTTCGCCAGAAGGGCGTCGGTCTTGTAGACGAAGGCGCCATCCACCTCGCCCCTTTCGACATACATCAGGCATTCGCGCACATCCCTGGCCATGACCAGCTTCTTTTCGAGTTGTTTGCCGAAACCGGCCTTTTTGAAGGCTTCCATTGCGTACTCCCCGGCCGGGACACTTTTGGGGCTGCCGATGGCGATCCTCTCCAGCTTGACCAGATCATGCAATGAAGATGCCTTACCGGGTGCACCGGCAAATACCAGTGTATTGTAGGTAAACGTGCCGATACTGGCGGTATCGACCAGTTTCCTGTTTTTCAGGTACTCCAGCCACTCCAGATTGGCGGAGATGAAAACGTCGGACGGTGCGCCGCTCTCGATCTGTTTGGCCAGCGCCCCGGATGCGCCGTAGTTCTTGACGAACTTCACGCCGGGATGCTTTCTGGCGAAGCCGTCGGACAGTTCGTTGATGACCTCTTTCAGGCTGGCGGCAACAGATAGATTGATATCACCAGCCAGAACCGGAGTTGCCAGAAGTATAAAACAAAGCAGGGTTGTTGTTATCATATGGAATACATTTTTCATGCTTCTGATCTCCTTGAACGAGCTGCGACAGCCAAGTCTGCCGCAAATACAGTATGTTATATTAACAGCACTCGAATCATTATATATAACACATATAATCTATTGGCCAACAATTTATCAGTCGCCGTAAATTGAAGCAGTTATTGTAAATCCGGCAGCAAAGTTGCAACGGAGCCTGCGGATGTTCGACGGACGACAAACATTAACAGGAGAGGAGCTTAAAATGATTCAGGCAGAGATCGGCGCCACCGTCACCATCAGTTATATCGGCACCCTGGACAACGGCCGGATTTTTCACAGCACCGACGCAGACGGACCGCTGACCTTCAGCATCGGCTCCGACCAGATCTTTCCGGGCCTCGAACAGGCCATCATCGGCATGCGCGCCGGAGAGGTGAAAAATGTCGTGCTCTCCGCCGATAAGGCCTACGGGCCGCGCCGACCGGAAAATATCATCCGGGTTGCCCGGCACTCCTTTCCTGCCGAAAAAGAGCTCAGCGTCGGCCAAAAATTAAGCATCGAGTTCAAGGGGGGAGCATCAAGGGTGATGCTGGTGACCGGCGTAAGTGAGACCGATGTGACCCTGGACGGCAATCACCCTCTGGCAGGCTTGGAACTGACGTTCGCACTCAAAGTGGACCGGATTGATTGATTCGGGAGTGAGGAAGCATCCCGGCAACGGCATTGTCGAGGTCGGAAAAAGGCCATGGTCGCCAGCCGTTTGATTTAACAGCAACTGTGTGCTACTCTGTTTTCATGCCCGGCCACGTGGCGGGGTATGTTCAAAAATGACAATCAAAGCAATAATTTTACCAGGAGCAATGCATGGCACGTGTTGTCCAGAAATACGGTGGTACAGCAGTAACCACGCCTGAACAGATCAAGAAGGTTGCACAGCGCGTCATTGACTCATACAACGACAACAACGATGTGATTGTTGTCATATCTGCCAGGGCGGGAGAAACAAACCGCCTGATCGAGATGGCCTACGAAATGTGCCCTTGCAAGGAGGGGCGCGAATTCGACCTGTTGATATCTGCCGGCGAACAGGTATCGGTCGCCCTTCTGGCGCTCTGCGTCACGTCCATGGGATACAGGGTCAGGACCTATCTCGGATGGCAGGTGCCGATCATAACCGATTCCTTATATTCCAAAGCATCTATTGAAGAGATAGAACCGACTAAGATCGACACGGATCTCAGGCTGGGCGCCATTGTCATCGTTGCCGGTTTTCAGGGCATCGACAGGGCCGGGCACATCACGACACTCGGTCGGGGCGGCGGCGACACCTCTGCCGTTGCCCTGGCCCATGCGCTCGGGGCAGAGCAATGCGAACTGTACTCGGATGTGGAAGGTATTTTTTCCGCCGACCCCGCGGTCTGCAGCGACGCCCGCAAGATAGATGTAATTTCATACGACGAAATGCTGGAATTCGCCAGCCAGGGGGCCCGCGGTGTCCAGATTCGCGCCATCGAATATGCGAAAAAACATAATGTTACGATTCATGTGCGTTCGAGCTTCAGCACCGCTCGCGGCACGCTGGTGACCAAGGAGGATTCGACAATGGAAGGCGTTGTAGTTACAGGGATTGTGTATGATAAAAATGAAGCCAAGATTGCGGTGCTCGGAGTACCCGACAAACCGGGCATGGCAGCCAGGATACTGACCGCTCTGGCAGATACGGACATTTCGGTTGACATGATCGTCCAGAACGTCAGCCAGGCCGGACTGGCTGATCTCACCTTCACCGTCACAAAGACCGACCTTGAAAAGGCCCGCCTGATCATCACGAAAATTGCCGAAGAGCTGAATGCGCGTGAGGTCATTGCCGACAGGAACATCAGCAAGGTTTCCATTGTCGGCCTCGGCATGAGAAATCACGCCGGTGTGGCGGCCCGTATGTTTACAGCCCTGGCATACAACAATATCAACATCCAGATGATTTCTACCTCCGAGATCAAAGTGTCGGTGGCAATTGCTGAAGAGTATACCGAACTTGCCGTCCGGGTGCTGCACGAAGCGTTTAAAATTCACGCATAAACGCCTCCAGTTACTGTATTCCGGCAATCTGGAGGAAATTATGAAGTAGCCTCCGGGCCGTTGCGATATACGCATCCGCTTCGCTGGAATATGCAGCAATCAGCTCCTCTGTTTTTACCGCTGTTGAACTATCCAACGCGCACCAGTCGCGGATTATTGCTTCCGTCACCTCCGGGTGAAACTGGAGTCCCCAGGCGTTCTCCCCCATCCGGAAGGCCTGGTGCGGACATTCCGATGAAGAGGCCAGCAAAGTTCCCCCCGCCGGAATATCAAAACTGTCGTGGTGCCACTGAAAGGTGGAGAACCGCTCAGGAATCCCTCTGAAAAGCCGGTCCTCTGTCCCCTCCTCCATGAGAGACACGGTCAACGTCCCTCTCTCTTCCCAGCGATTGGAGACAACCTTCGCCCCGAGAGCGGCCGCCAGCAACTGCCCACCCAGACAGATGCCCAGGCAGGGGGTCCGTGCCGCCACCAGCATACGGATGAGACTTTTCAGGTCACCGAGGAATGGATGGTGCCGGTCGTCACACGCACCCATGGCTCCACCCAGGACGATCAGCGCCTTAACCCGCCACGGTTCCGGAAGGATACCGTCACGGTAGGGGTGATGCACGACATATGGAATGGCAAGATGGTCGATCAAATTGCCGGGGGGCACTTCTGGATCATTCTGAATGATATGCAGCGCGCCTGTCATCTACCTACCCCTTTAACCATGAATGCAGCTTTGCAAGCAAATCAGGCAACAAAAGCGGCTTGGAGAGATGGTCGTCCATTCCGGCAGCGATACATCTGTCGCGATCCTCCTTCATGGCATTACCGGTAAGCGCGATCACCGGAATATCGTGGCGCCGCACGGCTGAGGCCGGATCGCGGATAATGGCCGTGACTTCATAGCCATTCAATTCCGGCATCATGCAGTCCATCAGCACCAGTGCATAGTCTTCTTTCTCAAGTGCCTGGAGCGCCGCCTTGCCATCACCAGCCACATCTACCTGATAGCCATAGCTCTTCAGCAGCTTCGGCACTATTTTCTGGGCGTTAGGATCGTCTTCGGTCAACAGGATGCGGATTCCGTCGGCGCCCTCCCCTCCAACCTCCCCTTTAGACCCGCTATTTGGGCCCAGTTGGGGGAATACTTTAGTTCTCTCCACTTTGGGTTCCAGAGGGTCCAGAGGGTTAGGGAGGGGGAGGGACGCTTTCTCCATTACAACGGTAAACCAGAAAGTGGAGCCGACCCCTTCGATACTCTCCGCGCCGATACTTCCCCCCATCAGTTCCGCCAGCTTTTTGCATATCGCCAGACCCAGTCCGGTGCCGCCATAGGTGCGGGTGGTGGAACTGTCGGCCTGGGTGAACGGCTCGAATATATGCTCCAATTTATCGGCCGCAATTCCTATCCCGCTGTCACGGACCAGAAACCGGAGCGTGACTGCTCGTTCATACTCAGCATCTATCCGGGTTTGAAGCGTTACCGTTCCTTTTGGTGTAAACTTGATGGCGTTGCCGATCAGATTTGTGAGGATCTGGCGCAGTCGCCCGGCGTCCCCATTCAAGGCGGTCGGGACGCCGAAATCTATCGCCGAGGTAAGTTTCACCCCCCTTTCGCGGGCATTAAGCGACAGGAGGTTGACGGTGTCCGAAATCACCGGCTGCAGGTCAAAGTCGGCTAATTCCAGTTCGATCTTGTCCGCTTCGATTTTAGAGAGGTCGAGAATGTCGTTAAGCAGATGCACCAGTTCGATACCGGCGACTTTGGCACTTTCGGCGTATTCGTGCTGTTCCGGGGTCAGTCCGGTATGCTGCAGCAGGTCGATCATACCAATAACCCCGTTCATAGGGGTACGGATCTCATGGCTCATGGTGGCCAGAAAACGGCTTTTGGCGGTGTTGGCCGCTTCAGCGGCGGCTTTGGCCTGGCGTAACTCCTCTTCCATCCGTTTGCGCTGTGTGATGTCGTATGCCGTGCCGCTCGTGCCGACAATCTCGCCATTTTCATCGCTCATAAAAATGGCATTGAACACCAGATGGATTTCGTTGCCGGACTTCCCTGTATACGTGGTTTCGTAGCGTTCGACCGAGTCCCCCTGCATCAACCGGTTGAACTCCAGCAGGTCACGCTCGGCATGTTCCGGGGTTTGAAAGTCGCTGAATTTATTGCCGAGCATCTCATCCAGTTCGTAGCCAAAGACCTGCTCCCAGGCCAGATTGAGGTATGTGTATCTTCCTTCGGCGTCACATTGCCAGATCAGATCCTGGGAGGTCTCGACCAGCGAATGAAACTGGGCTTCGGACTTTCTGAGTGCATCTTCCGCCCGCTTGCGCTCGGAGATATCGCGCACGACACAGACATGTCTGGCTATTTCCCCCAGATCATCCAGGATGGGGGTTGGGGTTACCGAATGCTCGGAGTCAAAGACCGTACCATCCATTCTCTTCATGATGAAGGTCGCCTCAAAGAACCCCTGTTCGGCATAGGCCTGCTGCATCTCACGGCCAAACCGCTGCGACATCTCTTCTGAAACATGGAGAAAAGAAGTGGTAGCGCCGATCATCTCTTCCCGAGTGTACCCGAACATTTTTTCACAGGCTTTGTTACAGTCCAGGATTTTCCAGGTACCGGTTTCGACGATAAGGATCGCCTCGTGGAGACTCTCGAATGTTTTTTCAAGGAGCAATTTTGATTCATCCAGGGCCTTAAGCGTCTGTCTGTGCTCGAAGATCTCGGCCGATAATGCCGTATTTGCTGCATCCAGCTCGGCCGTCCTCTCTTGAACCCGCTTCTCCACTTCGCTGTAGGCCAGCTGTGTCTCGCGGATCAGGTCTGACACTGTCTTCGCCATCTTCCTGAAATTGTTGATCAGATGATTTGTCTCTTTTATGCCGCTTTCCGGCCAGACAATCTCCTTGCCCTCGGTCGCCAGTCTGGCCGGCAGCTCGAACGTCAGGGTGCGGAGCTGCCCGAGTGCAGCAACACTCTTGCGGCTGAAAAATTCCGCCAGCGCCAGCGCCCCGAGCAAGATCAGAAACAGCCGGCTCAAATGGCGGGAATAGTGGTCATTGAGTTCATTCTGGAAGGGCGCCACCGGCTGTTCAAGGATCAGCTTCCATTCTGCTGCGTTACCGATAACGGTTTCCGCGACATAAAACGATTTCAGCGAGCGTTCAAAGAGTGGCGTGTAAGGAGACGCAGCCGGCACCCACTTACTGACCCCTCCATCAAGACGAGTGAGTGCCCCCTTGTCGCGCTTGAAAGGTGTCATCACCTCTTGATCGGTGCGGTTGGTCATTATGACGTTGCCGTTTTTATCAACAAGTGTATAGAGCATGATATTTGAGTTCACGTTCTTCTCGAAATACTCCCGTATCTGCTCCATGCCCAGAACTCCGATAACGTAGCCGCCGTATTTTCCACGAATCAGTACCGGCGCGAGGATCGAAACCGTTGGCTTTGGAGTGCCGATCCTGCTTAAGACTATTTCCGAGAGCATCGGCTTGAGCGTCTGTTTGAGCTGTGGAATGAAGGGGCGATCGGCATAGTTTTTCCCGATGTTGTCCTGTCCCAGTTCGTCGACCGGCGGGAAGAATGCTATCGTGGTGGCTCCTCTGTTCAGCAGCCCGATCCGCTGAAAATTGACATCCGACCTCTTTGCCAACTCCAGATAGGGTTGCATCTGCTGTGGGGACCTCGAAGCCGCCATCTCCGCAAGATTAACAATAGCGGATTTCCTGTTCTCAACCCAGGTATCCAGGCGTTGACGAACGCGCTGACCATCCTGCAGCAGCGTTGAACGAATCTGGTGGTCGGTTTCGCTAAAATCGGATCTGCTTTCAAACGCCAGCACAATCAGCACCGGACAGAGTACGAAAAAGGCCAGCAGGTTGTAGACGATCTCACGGTATGAAATGAGAATCTTGCGTGACCGGAGAGAATAACCGTGAAAGATCAGCCGGGCGATCAGGGCATTGGCGATGCCGTTCACGGCCTGTTTGGTCATGACAAAAAAGGAATTACTGAGAGAAAGTTGCATGATGACGTGGAAGAAAAGAAAACCCAGCGGCATGCCGCAGACGAGCCAGAACAGGGTATCAGCCGGCACAATTTCCATTTTGCGCCGGTCAATCAGCCAGCCGACAAACGCAACCTCGGCGGTCATGATAATAATGGCGTAGGGGTGATTCCAGAGAAACCAGGTGTAGCCGGCGATGATGAACGCCGCAAGAACTCCACGGCCGGGACCGAATAACTGCAGCACCAGCATGGCGAAAATGCTGCCGAAGAGGAAGTCGACATTGAAGAAGATCGGAAACTTGAAATAGTTGCCCGCCAGACCGGCGGCGATCAAGGCGATCAGGATGATAGTGCTGTGTCTGTTATTTATTTCAGGATTAGCTGGCATACTGCTGTCCCCGGAGACCATACCTGCAGAATTGGGCCGGGGGGGATGTTATCACAATTATTCTGTATACATCAAGCAATCTTATTAATATTTAATCAGCGCGGAAATGGCACCTGCTTTGACCGAAGACATATCAGAAAGTGTCAGCTGCATTTCTGATTGATCATAAGAAAACGATTATCGAAATGGCATTCAAGAAGGGGTTTTACTTCGTGCCACAGGAGACCGCCGCCTCCGCAGCCGGGGCGCGGAACAACAATGTATTCCCACCCGGAACGATCCGCCAGCAGCCGCAGCTCTCCGGCAGAGCGGGAGATGATGCGCAGGTCGGGCTGTGACCATGCGGTTTCTTCCACCGGAAAATTAACGATGCCGCCTCCCAGGTCGAAGACATGATTTCCCTGTTCCGCCAGCAGTCTGCCCAATTTTTCGGCAAGCCAGGGATGACGAAGCGCCGCCTGTTTCGCCACTCCGCGGCCTATGACCGCCCGGCCATCCCGGGTCAGCGAACCGTTGGAAGTGATGACTATTATCTCTCCCCGATCGGCGTACTCCCAGATGTCCCCTACCGTCTCAAGCATTCTCTGGCCGAACCGCGCAGATAATCGAAGACATCCTCACGTGTAGTGATGAAGCCCGGCATGTCGTTGAGGACATCCTCGATCAGATGCAGCACTTCGCCGTCAACGCTCTCCAGCTCATCCATGACGGCGGACAGCATCGGCAGGATCTCGTACAGGTCGTGGCGGTTGAAGGGTGCAGAATCGGGCAGACCGGCAAACTTTGGTTCGTCCCGATTGGCAACGTCCCGTGGATATCTGAATTTGAGGTCTGAGACTTTGAGGATAATTGACATGGTTGCCTCCCTGAATCAGCCCAGATATACTGGATAAGTGCGTGAACGAAGTTATTTCTGCCTGAAAAACGCAGAAAATAACTTCGGACTTACTAATGCCCGCCGCAGCCACTGCCACAGCCGCCGCAGCCCGGCTTGACTATATCTGTGGCTTTCGGCTTGCTGCACAGTTGCAGTGACGATCGATCCACATACCATGCTTCATCTACCATTTTCCCTTGAAGCTCGTTTTTTTTGACCATCATCAGCACCCGCATCTCGGTTGTTTCCAGCAGCTGTGCCGCCTCGGCAATAGGTACAAAAGAAGTTCCCGCCTCACACATGATAAATCTCCTTGCATTGTTCGACTCCGCTTACCAACTGACCCGGGGCAAAGCCGAAGGGCTCAGGCTGCCTTCGGCAGCATTTCTTCGCCAAGATATATGGCCATCAGTTCGCAGTTGGTCAGATCACGCTTGCGTTTGCAGGACATGGCCCGCGCCTGTTCAAGGAGCGGCTCCGCCTGATTCCGGGCAACGGTGATGCCCATACTGCGATAGCGTTCGATCAAGCCGCCCGTTCCGGAATGTTTGCCGACCACGATGCTGCGGGTCAACCCGACTTCAGCCGGGTCAAACCCCTCGTAGTTATGAGGATCCTTGATGACCCCGTCGGCGTGCAGCCCGGATTCATGAGCAAAGACCCGAGAGCCGACCACCGGTTTGGAAACCGAAAGCGGGCGGTGGGAAGCTTTGGCAACGAAAAGCGACATCTCCCGGAAACGATGGGTATCGATGCCGGTTTCAACGCTGCAGGCATGCTTCAGACCCATGACGACCTCTTCCAGTGCCGCATTTCCCGCCCGTTCCCCGAGACCGTTGATCGTGGTGTTGACGAACCTCGCACCGGCGCGGATGCCCGCGATGGCATTCGCGGTGGCCATTCCCAGGTCGTTATGGGTATGCACCTCGATATCGACCTCCGGAACCGCCTTCCTCAGAAACGCCACCTTGTCGAACATGCCGAACGGGTCCATGATCCCGAGCGTATCGCAGAAGCGGAAGCGGTCTCCCCCAAGGGAGCGGGTGATCTCCATCAACTCCACCAGAAAACCCGTATCGGCCCGGCTGGCATCCTCGCCCCCGACCGAGACATAGAGGTTACGGCTCTTGGCGAAACCGAGCGCGACTTTCAACTGCTCCTTGACCGCATCGCGGCTTTTACGCAGCTTATGAACGATCATCTGATCGGACACCGACAGGGAAATGTCTACCGCCTGCACGCCACAGGCGATACTTGCTTCGATTTCCGGCACCAGCGCCCGGTTCCAGGTGATCAACCGCGCCGAGAGCCCCAGTTCCACCAGGGCGCGGATGGAATCCTGTTCCTCTATCCCCATGGCCGGTATGCCGCATTCGATTTCGCCTACGCCGATGGAGTCAAGCATGCGGGCAATGGCGATCTTTTCCCGGCGGGAAAAGACCACGCCGGCGGTCTGTTCGCCGTCGCGCAGGGTAGTATCGTCGATGATGATGTCCGTCTGTATTTGATCTGCCATCATTTTCTCCCCGACCCTGATAAATCAGGATAAGTGCGTTAACGAGTTATTTTCTGCCAGCCGCAGCTAACATCTTCCAACTTACTAAAAACAAAAAGGCGCCACATCCTCTCGAATGGCGGCGCCGTTGCCGGATTCTGCTTCTTCCTTTGACTTGCATTGGATGTACCAACATGAAATATGGATACAATCCGATTAGTTACAACTACGGGGTATATTCCCATAGCCTGGATTTTCCAAACATGCCTTATATGTAGGCAGATCGAACCCGCTAATTGCGGTAAATCCAACTCGTCCCCTCCCGAATTCTACCGCCCCGACTGCAATTCCCCATGATCGCCAGGCCGCAGACATTTTCGCGACGGCAGGCCGGTTTGCCCCGGACAGCAAATCCCGGACCGCTACGCTTCTCAAGATAAACCGTAAGATGTTCCGTTAGTCTATCCCCTCTTCCGGATGTCCCCCTCCGTCACATTATGTCCTTATTTGGGACATAGCGCCTCCTGTCAAAACTCGTAACCTACCAAAATCACGCTATTTCATATTTTGGCATCATCCGTGTAATTACTATCCCCAAGAGCATCCATTATCATTGAATTGCCCCATTCAGGGACGCAGGAAAAAGGAGGAAGCAGACATGGTTAGTGCGGAAATACTCAGGCTGCTCAAGACGACGGAAGAAAAACTGATCGAACGCCTGGATGGCGATGTGCGGGAGATTTTTTCCACCATGGTTGGGGCAGAGGTATCCCCATCCAGAACGACGGTCACGGTGACGAAATTCATGGAAAGCGTCAGTGCCATGGTAGGATTTGCCGGGAGCTACAACGGGATGATAAGCATCAACTCCCCGCAAAAGCTGGCAATGACCTTTGCCTCCCAAATGCTCGGGATGGATGTCACGGATTTTAACGAAGATGTGCATGACGCACTGGGAGAGATCGCAAACATGATCGGCGGATCGTTCAAGCACCACTACGTGAATGATGGTCACGAAGTCCGGCTTTCGACCCCCTCGGTGATATCAGGAGAGGAATACGTCATGACCTCGGGCTCTGTTCCGGATACGCTGACCCTCATGTTCGAAAGCGGGGCGGAACATTTTTTGGTCAGCGTTTACCTGGAACCAGGAGAATAAGCCTGCGCCCAAGCTCTGGTTACATAGAGATGAAGTTTCAAAGCATGACGACGCACACAAAAGAATGGTGTGTTGTATCAAGCAAAATTAATGGTCCACAATTTCTTTAGGCCGTGATACAAATTAAGTCACCATAACAATGGCCATTACAATGGATGACCTTGGAACTCCCGATAACAAATGCGGGGCGCTCACTGCTGCTGAAAGGAAGACCATGAACATTCTGCCGGGGAACATGCGACTCATCAAAACCCTCTGTACGACGTTACTCATGACTGTCTCTCTTGCCGCAACCGTGCGGGGGGAAGATGTGGTTCGCATCAACGGCTCCGGGAGCGCCCTTGACATGCTGAAACCATTGGTGGAGGCATACCGGAAGACTAACCGGGATGTCCGCATTGACGTGGAAAAGCCTCTGGGCAGTTCAGGCGCGGTAAAGGCGCTGCTGGCCGGCGCCCTTGATGCGGTGGTAAGCAGCAAGCCACTCAAGCCGGAAGAAATGGCGAAGGGGGCACAGCTGAAGGAGTACGGTCGGACTCCCATGGTCATCGTAACTGAAAAGAGTGCCCGCAAGCAGGATATCTCCACAAAAGAGCTGGAAGAAATATATGCCGGCACGACCTCCGTATGGCAAACCGGAGAAAAAATCAGGCTGGTTCTGCGACCCAAGGAAGATATCGACACTACCATTATGAGAAGTCTTTCTCCCGGTTTGGATAGAGCCATAACCAGATCCCATTCTCGTCCCGCGATGATTATTGCCGTCACCGACCCGGAGGCGTATTCAACCGTTTCAAATACCCCCGGCGGCCTGGGATCAACCAGCCTGGTCAGCATCATTACGGAAAAACTTCCTCTCAATACCCTTTCACTTAACGGCATCAGGCCAACGACGAAAAACCTGGCCAGCGGGGCATATCCCCTGTTCAAGGAGATCAGCTTCGTGACCACACCCAGGACAAATCCGGCGGCCCTGAAATTCATCGGTTTTGTCTACTCGGCCCAGGGGCGCGCCATCGCCGAAAAGGCCGGCGTCCTTGTTACTGCCAAAGTTAAAGCCGACAAGTGATATAAGTTCGACCGTTCCCTCACGATGCGCAGAGCGTCATCCTGAAGCAGGTCAATGCAGTCACCAAATCGCCACAGCCACCAAATCAGCTGTTCTGCCGGCTATCGGCGCCAAGGGGGCCCAATGATAATCAACAGCGATAATAACTACTCGACCGCGGCCCGGTTCACCGTGATTTTTTCTGTTGTGGCGTCCCTGATTTTACCGATAGGTTACTTCATCGTCTCATACAGATATTTGTCCGGAACCCTGGAAACAGAGGCGGAAATCAATGCCGGGATCATCTCCGGGATAATCACTTCCAATCCGAAACTATGGCGCTACGAGACGCTTCGCATTGAAGAGTTGCTGGCGCGGCGACCGAAGTCAAATGCGGCCGAAACACGGCGCTTGTTTGACGAAAAAAATGTTCTGGTTCTGGAAAGTGTCGGCTCTCTCCTGCCGCCGCAGATAAAAGCCACTCATGAGGTTGATGACTATGGAACCGCTGTCGGCAGGATCGAAATCAGCCGCTCGTTACTGCCTCTTCTGCTGCAATCCGGGATAGTGGCGATTTTCGGCATGCTCTTTGGCCTTCTGTTGTATCGCTGGCTCCCTTTCAAGGCTGTAGCCGCTGCGGGGGAAAAGCTGAAAGACGCGAATGATTTTCTTCTGAAGGTAATGGAAGGGAGTTCCAATTCCCTTGTTGTCCTCGACCTCGATGGCAAAACCCAAATGTTCAACGGGCATTTTCAAGAACTCACCGGCTATTCCGGCGAAGAACTCATGGGGCAGCCCTTTTGTGGACTGTTCAGTGGTGACTCCGGGTCTCACGTCGCTGACGAACTGCATAAAGTGACGGCGGAAGGGGCGGAGAATGTCAGGTTCGAGTCCGAACTTTCGTGCCGCCATGGCCTGGAACGGAGTCTCGTCTGCGCAGCCGCACCACTTTTACGTGAAGGAACGATCAGCGGTATAGTAGTCTCGCTGGAAGATATCACCGAGCGCAAAAAGGCTGCGGAAGAAAAAATTGCCCTCGATCGGCAAATCCAGCAGACCCAGAAGCTGGAAAGCCTCGGCGTGCTGGCTGGTGGTATTGCCCACGACTTCAACAACATCCTGGCGATTATTATCGGATTTTGCTATCTGGCAAAGGAAAATCCGGAATCCGGAATGACCTTTATCCCCGAAATAGAAAAAGCCGCCGACCGGGCCGCCGACCTTTGTCGCCAGATGCAGGCATACTCAGGAAAGGCCGAATTTGTCCCTACCGAGCTCAATTTGCAGGCATTGGTCGATGAAATGGTCAAAATGTTATCATCGACAATCGCAAAGAATGTGGTCATCAGATATGACATAAAGGCCAATGTTTCCGTTATCGCGGGTGATGCCAGCCAGCTCAGGCAGATTGTCATGAATCTGATCATAAATGCCTCGGAAGCGATCGGAGCAGAACAGGGTGAGATACGTGTCTCGCTTGCAAAAACAACCATCAGTGCCGAGCAAACAATCAAGGATCATCTCGGCGGAAACATTCCACCCGGTTGCTATGTATGCCTGGAAGTCTCCGATACCGGTTGCGGTATGGATGATGAAACGAGGCAACGCATCTTCGAGCCGTTCTATACCACCAAATTCGTGGGGCGTGGTCTGGGAATGTCAGCAGTACTAGGCATCATCACGGCACATCATGGAGCATTGCAACTCTCCAGCCGGCCGGGCCAGGGTTCAACATTCAAAGTTTATTTGCCACTTCAAAGCGACTACCCCGCGGAAGCTGAATCACTTCAGCAGGCCGACCCGACGCCATGGCAGGGAAACGGCACGATACTACTGGTAGAAGACGAGGAACTGAACTTGCTTATTGCTAAAACCATGTTGGAATCACTCGGTTTTACGGTAATTGAAGCGTTCAACGGCTCGGAAGCGCTGCAGCTGCATCAGCAGAATGCCGAAACAATCACCCTGGTTATGACTGATTTGTGCATGCCGGTCATGGACGGATATGAGTTGATCCATGAACTGAAAGAACGTGATCCTGAACTGCCGATCATTATCACCAGCGGTTATGATATTGCGGATGTCACCTCACGGATGGTCCATGATGAAGTAGCCAGTTTTATCAGCAAACCCTATCATTTTGAACAGTTCCGGGAAGTGCTGAAGGGTGTTCTGGATAAATCGTCCCCAGAGACACCATGATGCTTCCCCTCTACCCGCAACTCCCCATGGTCGCCAGGCCGTAGACATATTCCGGCCGGTAGCCCGGTTTGGTTCCCGCAAACATCAGCTCGTTGGTTCCGGCGATTCGCAGCCGCTTCCGGTTGAAGAGACCCAGCGCCGCACGGTTCGATGCGGGAGCGTCCAGGTATATCCTTGTTCCGATCGGAACCGTGCGCAGAGCGGTCTCGAAGATATGTTCCGCTCGGCCGACTTCCACCGCCGAAAACGGCCCAATCTGCCTGGCAGAGCCGCAGGACTGGATCACGGCGAAACCGGACTCGTCGAACAAAAGCCTCCCGCGTCCGACGGTCGCAGCCAGCAGGGCGTCCCGCCGGTCGCCCCAGGCCCGGCTATCGATGCCGCTCACCGGGGAGTCCGAGGTATTCCATTCACTCT
>DATNCC010000241.1:0-13224 GCA_035571735.1 Dongiaceae bacterium
ATCGCTTCAAGAAACTTCTTCGGAATAGCTTCTTCTTTCGCCAGTTCGGAAATGAGAATCGGTTCGCCCGTGGAATGTTCGGCGAGATACCCGAGCGCCTTGAGGGCGTATTTAGTCTTTTTTGATATCATATCTATTAAAACTATAGATAAATTATGTGCGCGTAGTTGTCAAGATAATATTTTTTTTGACCGGGAACCAAAAGGCACCTATCAGACCGGAAATAGGTGCCTATTGGGCTGGGAGCTATTAAATCCGGATCACTTTCGGCGGTTCATGTATGAAGGTCAGATGGCCCAGTGAAAAAAGAATATAGGCAATAATCAACAATACCGGGAGAATGAAAATACAAAAAATGACCAGCCTTCCAACTGGGTAATCAGTTATCCTCTGATTACGCCCTATCAGGAAATACAGTACCGTTCCTAAAGGAGGAAAACAGCAAAGAACCACGAGCCAAACGACCTTTGTAGAGAAATATTGGAAGTCATTCCTTATTACATCTGCCAGGGCATATAGCCAGATAACAGAAGGCAGAGCAATCAGGGCAATGAATCCAAGAAGCGTTATCATTGCCATCAGATACTAACCCTTGCCCTACTGTACATCACTTATCTGCTGACTCTTGCCAACGGCCCCGCAACCCGGACACTTATATTTCCCCCAGTAGATCGCAAGGAAGATCAATCCGGGTATGTAACCTAACAGGAAACCTGTAACGGCAATGAGCTTGGGAACATTATAATTGGAAAGCCATGTTTTCATTTCTCCCTCATGTCCGCACGCAAGGCATTTACGAACGCAAATGCCATTATCAAGGTCAGTATGCTTGTCAACAGATTGGGAGCTATCAGGTGATTTATTTATTTTCCAGGCGGAGAAAGCTATAGAACCACCTACAAGGACAAACAGCATGATTACAATTTCCATTAAATATTCCTTCTCCCGGCAGCAGTTGTTATCTCGATAAAAAGGGTATTTGCAGCTTCGGAGTTTATATCTGTGTTGCATACAATATGACGGTATCCGGAGTAGATATACCATGGATACATAAAGCTTGAAAGGCTATTTACATGTGATGTTTTACGGCTCCAGAACGGGTCATCAGCCGGATATTTGTCTTTATGAAAAAAAACTGGTGCCAGGCAGGGCAGCCAGCAGAATGCACATCAGTTGCGTCAGACCTGCGTCATAAAATAAAAAAAGAGGCTAGCTGGTGTGCTAACCTCCTGAAATAGAATGATAATTTGGTGGGCACAGACAGGATCGAACTGTCGACCTGCCGATTAAGAGTCGGCTGCTCTACCAGCTAAGCTATGTGCCCAAAACCAAAACGAGGGGTCCGGGTAAAAACCCGTAACCCCTCGGAATGTTTGGTGAGCCGCGTTGGGGTCGAACCAACGACCACCTGATTAAAAGTCAGGTGCTCTACCGACTGAGCTAGCGGCTCAAAAAGAAGCATTTTCTACCCCATTATCGGAACGGTGTCAATGTTTATTTCGTGATACGCAATATTTTTTTACCCTGTGGCTACCATTTCGCAACAAACCCTCTAAATAAAAAAAATGACAAAATAGTGGGCACAATCCAATTTTCGCTATAAAGTATGTGGCGCGCTGGTTACCATGAGATAAGAAACTATTAGAGGCACCCGACCTTTGATAAATGAGAAAGGACATCTAGCCATGCAGGAGTTGAAACAGTTTTTCTCAGCCGAGGATAAGTTTGCCCGGCATGCCGGTATCGAGCTTGTCGATGCCGGACCGGGGTGGGCAAAAGCCAGCATGAAGATCAAATCGTTCCACTTCAACGGGGCAAGAACGGTTCATGGCGGCGCCATTTTCACGCTGGCCGATTTCGCCTTTGCCGTCGCCTCAAACTCTCATGGCACCCTGGCGATGGGTATCAATACCAGCGTCTCCTTTGTCAAGGCCGCCCTGGAGGGGACGCTGCATGCTGAAGCCACGGAACAGTCGCGCAATCCGAAGCTGGCCTCATACTCGGTAATGGTCACCGATGATGCCGGTGACGTCGTGGCTATTTTCCAGGGGATGGCATACCGGAAAAAAGAGTCAATCATCCCGCCGACCCCCTGAAGAGGCGAAAATTTTTCTCAGTACCTCCACCCGCTTCCGCAGGATGAATGGCGGCCGGTTTACAGTCGGCATATCTTCCAGCTTCTCACGATCAATCCCCAACTCCCCCGTACTCATCCCGGCGACCCGTGCGGCAGCATTCCACTCCGCCGGTGGCAGCCCGCCCGGTTTGTCGGCGGCGGTAACCAGCGGGAGAATCCCGGCAATGCCGGCCTTGATCGCCTGTTCCGCCATGGCGATCTTCGTTGAAGGCCGCAGTTCCTCCCACTTGTTGCCCTTGCCGTGCAGGCGGCTGACCCAGGCGAGCGCCTTGCGGTACGTTGCCGGCAGACGGAGGCGGCGGCACAACGCTGCCGCCATGCCAAACCCGGCGTCGTCATGGCCATGATGCTTCGGATAAAGAGCCGGATCGGTGGCCAGCTTGCCCAGATCGTGAAAGAGGGCGCAAAATCGGGCCAGCGGGTCATCCGTCCGGGCCGCTGTCCGCTGCAGTACCTGGATGGAGTGGGTAAAGAGGTCCCCTTCCGGGTGATGTTCAAGCGGTCCGGCAGGGATCTGCGGCATCCGGAAAAGTTCCGGAAGAAATTCCGCCCCGACGTCGAACTCGATCATCCGTTGAAAGAAGCGTTCCGGGCTCTTTCGAGCCAGAGCTTTCAGCATCTCGCCGCTTAAACGCTCCGCCGGCATGACACCGAACGCGGCGGACCAATCTCCTTTCCGGATCAGCGCCGCGGTCTCCGGCGCTATCCGCCAGCCGTCAGCCTCGAAACGGAAGGCGCGGAATATCCGGAGCGGATCTCCTGCGAAGCTTCGCTCGCTGCATGCCCGTAATATTCCTTCCTTTAAATCAACTGCGCCGTGAAGTGGATCGAAGAGTGCTCCGGACAGATCCATTACCATCGCATTGATGGTGAAGTCGCGCCGGAGAAGATCGGTCTCCAGTTCATCCATGCTGTCGATGCGGGTGACTTCGATCTTGCCGAATTCGGGGTGATGCCTGAAGTAGATCGAGGCTGCACTGGTCGGCTCCACCAGCCGGAAGTCCAGAGCGGAGAGGTCATCATTGGAAAGCGCAGCAACCAGGTCGATGTCCCGGCTTTCCCTCCCAAGTAGCATGTCACGTACCGTGCCGCCGACGAGGACGACCCGGTCGTGGCAGGGTGGGGGGAAGATGCTCTTTAGAAAGGAGATGATCGCGGTCACGTTATTTCTATTTTTTCCTGCTCTTGTCCGGGACCGGCAGCTTGAGCAGGCGCAATACCTGGGTCATGTCGTCCCAGACACTCCAGAACGAGTCGGAATTGCCGCCGGTACGGAGCAGATATGAGGGGTGATAGGTCGGCATGAGAGGAGTACCCTGGAAGTCGTGAAACTTGCCGCGCAGCTTCGAGATCGGCACTTTCGTCTGCAGCAGTGCGTGGGCTGCGGATGCGCCGAGCGCCACGATCACTTCCGGTCCGATCGAGGCCAGCTGGCGCAGCAGGTACGGCATGCAGGCGCTGATTTCATCGCTCTCGGGCGGCCGGTTCTGCGGCGGCCGGCACTTGACCACATTGCAGATGTAAACTTCCTCGCGTTTCAATCCCATTGCGGCGATGATGCGATTCAGCATCTTGCCGGCATCGCCGACAAACGGCTCCCCCTGGGCATCCTCGTCGGCTCCCGGCGCTTCACCGACGAACACGAGCCTGGCCTTCGGATTGCCGACCCCGAACACCATATTCTTTCTGGTGGCTCCCAGTTTACAGCGGTGACACTGTCCCATATCTTTTCGGATCTGCTCCAGAGTCTCATGTTTTTCCGGTTTGTTCAGCCGGTCAGCCATCACGGTTTCCCCGTCCTGTCCGGCAGCAGCGGTTCGATGTGGTGCGGTATCGGTTCCGGTGGCTGTCATCAGCTCTGCCGGAATGCCGTCCAGTCCACTCTCCTCCAGATCCTCAAGATATGCCGTGAGGGACGCAAACAGGCGGGATTGGGCGGAATGCCGGATTGAAGGTTTGTTCACTGTAACTGCTCCTGCCCGTGAATTTTGTCTGCAACGTTGTTTGAAATGGTGTATAATTAATTTTTTAATCTACCAGCAAGCACTTTGCCTGTCAAAAGAAAGAACCCATGCTTTTTCTGATAATTGCCGCTCTGGCGGTGTTACTCCCGACCGATGCGCTGGCCTGGGGTGGCGGCATTCACCTTCATCTGGGCACTCAGGTGTTGGCCAATCCGGGGTTGCTGTCCAGTGATGTGGCCGCACTCCTGGTGGCACATCCAAAAGATTTTCTGTATGGCTGTCTTGCCCCTGACATTACGGTCGGGAAAAAATACACCCACTATCTGCTGAACTGTCATCGCTGGGGGATCGGCCGTACCCTGCTGAAGGAAGCCGAAACTGACCACCAGCGGGCCTGTGCCTATGGCTATCTCTGCCATCTGGCGGCTGATGCGGTCGCCCACAACTACTACGTTCCCTACAAGATCATCCGCTCGTTTGCCACGATAACCATGAAGCATGCCTACTGGGAGATGCGCTTCGAGGCGTTCGTCGAGAAGGATATCTGGAAACTGGCTCACGCCGTCTGCCGGGCTGATCAGAGCGGCAACGACTTTTTGCTCCGCAATATACTGACGACGACCCTCTTTTCGTTCGGCACTAACAAAAGGATTTTCAACTCGATCATGGTGATGGCACGTATGGAGAATGTGCAAAAGGTCTTGCATACTCTTTCGAGCAAATCACAGTACCAATTGGCGGAAGCGGACCGGGAGGAGTATATGCAGTTGTCCAGGGCAGCGATCTTTGGTTTTCTGCAGAATCCGCAGGATTCGTTATTCCTGAAGGTCGATCCAACTGGAGAAAAGGCACTGGCCGCTGCGGATGCTCTGCGAAAAGCCCTTCGTCTCCGCCTTAAAAGCGGCTTTATGTCGAAAGCGGAGGGACTCGAAGAAGTTGAGGCTGTGCGGAGCATCCTGAAAAATTCTCTGTATGAGCCGGAACAGCTGAAGAAACTGCACGTTTGAACACGGAAAAAACTGTCCACGAAATGCACGAAAAACACGAACAAAACAGAATCAAATATTCGTTTTGGATTGCTTATCAGTATCGTGGGTAAGAAATGATTAGAACCAGACTTTACTTTTCGTGTTTTTCGTGGATAAATGTTTTTAGTGGTTAATAGCTTTCCGGTTTGCGGTCGTTGAAACAGGGAATTTGCGCCCGCCAGTCGTTCATTGTCTGCATGTCGAGCGGCGCGATGATCTCACCTTCCTGCTCTCCCGCCTCGGCCAGCAGTTCCCCCTTCGGGTCGATAATCATGCTCATCCCGAAAAAGTCCAGTTTACCGATGATGCCGCAGGCGTTGCAGGCGACCACGAAGAGCTGGTTTTCTATCGCCCGGGCCCGCAGCAGCGTGCGCCAGTGCTCCTGGCGCGGTTTGGGCCACTGGGCCGGCACGCAGATCACCTGGGCCCCTTCGACGGCCAGACGCCGTGACAGCTCGGGAAAGCGCAGGTCGTAACAGATGATGACCCCGACCTTGCCTAACGACGTCTCTGCCAGCAGCCACGAATCTCCGCCGGAAAAGGCGCGGTCCTCCCCCAGCAGCGAGAAGAGGTGGATCTTCCGGTAGACCCCGGCCAGCTTGCCGTTGTCGGCAACATAGATCGTGTTGAATACCTTGTCGCCGTTCGGTTCCGGCATGCTCCCGACGATCACCAGCTTCAGCTCCCGTGAGAACGCCAACAGTTCATCAACTATTCCTGCCGTTCTCAGTGCCAGTTCATTCAGATTCCTGTAGGCAAACCCGCTTGACCACATCTCCGGCAGTACTGCCAGGTTGGCCCCCTCTGCCGCTGCGCGGGGAAGAGCCTCGCGAACATAGGCCAGGTTGGCGTCCACATCTCCCTGCTTGACAGTAAACTGAATGGCGGCTGCCCGTATCGAAGTCATATTCTCCCTCACCTAGTCAACTGCGAATTCAGATAGGCATTGATGATATCCATGTAAATCTCGCGCGGCTTGCTGGTGCCGTCACTCTGGGCGATCATCCCCTCGCTCTCCATCATCTCGACGATCCGCGCGGCCCGGTTATAGCCGATGCGGAGGCGACGCTGTACCATGGAGATGCTGGCCTGTTTTGTCTCCGCAACCAGCCGAAGAGCATCTTCCCAGCGTTCATCCTGCACCTCGTCCTCGCTGCTCCCCTTCTCATCGGGATCCTTCATTTCCAGGATAGATTTCTCATAGACCGGTTTTCCCTGCTTCTTCAGGAAGTCCACTACCCGCTGCACTTCGGCGTCGGAGACGAATGCGCCGTGGATACGCTGGAGGCGCGAGGTCCCGGGAGGCATGTAGAGCATGTCGCCGGCTCCCAGCAGACTCTCGGCGCCGTTGCAGTCCAGGATGGTGCGCGAATCGACTTTCGACGTGACCTGGAAGGAGATGCGCGACGGCAGGTTGGCCTTGATCAGGCCGGTGATGACATCCACCGAGGGGCGCTGGGTAGCGAGAATCAGATGGATACCGGAGGCGCGCGCTTTCTGGGCCAGGCGGGCGATATGTTCCTCGACCTCTCTGCCGGCGACCATCATCAGGTCGGCCAGCTCGTCGACGATCACCACGATATAGGGGAGGTGGCTGTGCTCCAGGATATCCCCGTCATCAACCACAAACGGGATCGGATCGATGGCGGCTTCACCTTCCTCGACGATCTCTTCCAATTCCTCGATGATCTCGGCGTCGGAGATCGCGCCGAGCTCCTCCTGTTCCAGAAGTTCGCCGGCCAGTTTCTTGTTGTAGGATTCGATGTTGCGGACACCCTTGTCTGAAAGCAGCTGATAGCGGCGCTCCATCTCGTTGACCGCCCATTTCAGCGCCAGCGAGGCCTTCTTCGGCTCGGTCACGACCGGGAGCAGCAGGTGCGGAATCCCCTCGTACATGGAGAACTCCAGCATCTTGGGGTCAACCATGATCATCCGCACATCCTTCGGGGTGGATGTGTAGAGGAGGGACAGGATCATGGTGTTGATCGAGACCGACTTGCCGGAACCGGTCGAACCGGCCACCAGCAGGTGTGGCGCCTTGGCGAGGTCGGTCACGACCGGCAGCCCTGCGATATCCTTGCCGAGAGCCAGCGGCAGCTTCATCTTGCTGTGGGAGAAATGCTCGCAGTTGAAGATCTCGCGTAAAAAGACCATGTCGCGGTCGCGGTTCGGAACCTCGATGCCGACAACCCCCTTGCCGGGAATCGGTGCCACGATGCGGATCGACATGGCCTGCAGCGCCATGGTCAGGTCGTCGGTCAAGCCGGCAATTTTACTGATCTTGATGCCGGGAGCCGGGGCGTATTCATACATGGTGATGACCGGTCCGGGGCAGATTTCCACGACCTCGCCGTCGATGTTGTAATCTTTCAGTTTCTTCTCCAGGAGCCGCGCATTCATGGTCAGGGCATCACGGTCGAGGGTTCTCTCTGTGGCGGGGGGCACATCCAGAAGCGAGAAGGGAGGGGTATGAAAATCCCCTTCAGCCTTGATGAATTCGAAGGTTTCCTGTACTCCGGCCGTCTTGGCGTCCTCTTTCTTCTTGTCCTTTTCTTTCTTGATGAGGTTTGGGCGCGGAGGCGGCGGCGCCATCGGCTTGATGACCGGGCCGCTCGCCGCTGCAGCCGCAGGGAGCCCTTCCTGCTTCGCCTTGGCGCGGCTCTGTTCGTCACGGTCGTGGGCACGGCGTTCCTGCCAGGCTGCCCACTTGTGCTTGAAGTTCTCCAGCCACCAGCCGGCATACAAAATAAAGGAGAATTTCGACAGGATCATGATCGAGGCGGCCAGCAGCGGCAGCAGCAGAAGGAGTGCGCCGTAGGGGCCGACCGTGGCTTTGAGCAGTCCGGAAACCCCCTTGCCCACCATGCCGCCTGTCTGCATCTGCTGGCCGAAGAGCGGGGTGGTATCGCGAAAGAAGGCGAAGATGGCCGAGAGGGAGACCAGCAGGCCGAAGCCCGCCATCAGCTTATAGGAGCGCAGCCGGATCTCCTTGAAGCGGAACAGGGTGTAGGCCATGTAGAGAAGGGCGGCCGGCACCAGGCCCGAGGCCAGGCCGAAGGCGTTCAGGAAGAGGTCGGCCATCTGGGCGCCCAGCTTGCCCCCCAGGTTGTGGATGATCCCCTCGTTGGAGTAGCTGTTCCAGGAAACGTCGCCGCTGTTGTAGGTCGCAAAGGAGAGCAGCAGGAACACTCCGACAGTCCCCAGCGCCATCCCCTGCAGCTCTTTGGTCAGTTTTTCTTTTTTTGCGTCTTCTGCGCTCATTGATTCGGGGTTCCTTATTTGATGGATAAACGCGGACATATTACCCGCAATGGGAGGGGGGAGGCAAAGGAAAAATGGGGAGGTTGCGACAGAATACGCAACCGGCCCTGAATGAGGAATCATCCAGAACCGGTGATTAATCTGCGGTGTGAGCCAAAGGGCGGGAACTAAACGTTTTCTATCGTATCTCCCGGCTTAATCGTTCCCCCGGTGATGACCTTGGCAAAGATCCCCTCCTTCGGCATGACGCAGTCGCCGGCCTGATAATAGATGGCGCAGCGGGTGTGGCACTCCTTGCCGATCTGGGTTACCTCCAGCAGGGTCTCCCCCACCTGGAGACGGCTGCCGATCGGGAGCGCGACCAGATCGATGCCGCTGGTGGTGATGTTCTCGGCGAAGTCCCCCGCCGTCACATCCAAGCCCATCGCCCGCATCTTGTCGATGCTCTCCTGAGCCAGCAGGCTTACCTGGCGATGCCAGTCTCCCGCATGTCCGTCACCGACGATGCCGTGATTTTCGCGCAATGTCACCGCTTCGACCGGTTTCTTGCGCTCTCCCTTCTTCTCGCTGATGCAGACCGCCACAACTTTTGCCATACTG
The DNA here is from genome assembly GCA_035571735.1 of Dongiaceae bacterium. GTDB lineage: Bacteria > Desulfobacterota > Desulfuromonadia > Geobacterales > Pseudopelobacteraceae > JACRCG01. Next base: position 8,991 of record DATNCC010000241.1, read on the forward strand.
CTATCCTCCTACCTGTGACATCGTGAAATTCTTGTGAACATAGCCATCCTTCGAAATTCCGTGCCGCTCCGGCTTGCCGGAAACTATTCCGCGCAGGACCGCAGCCAGCTTGTCTCGGTCGGGGGGGCGGAGATACGGCATCAGATCGGTCTTCTCATCGGAAAAGAGGCACCCCTTGGCCTGACCGGTGGAGGTGACCCGGATACGGTTGCATTCGCCGCAGAAGTGGCCCGAAACGGCGGTGATGATGCCGATGCTCCCCCGGGCGCCGGGAATGCGGAAATCACGTGACGGCCCGGCAAATGCCCCCTTGTCCACCGGCTCAAGGGTGTAGCTGGCTTCGATGCGCTGCAGGATCTCTTCACCGCTGATGGAGTATCGCTGCCAGCCCTCTTCCTTGACAGCCGGCATATATTCTATGAAGCGGATCGAATTGCCGTGCGCCAGGGTCATGGCGGCGAAGTCGAGTATTTCGCCGTCGTTGACACCCCGCATGATCACGCAGTTGATCTTGGGGGGCGGAAATCCGGCTTTCTCTGCCGCGTCCAGCCCGGCCAGAACTCTTTGCAGGTCGCCGCCACGGGTGATGTCGCTGAACGTACCGGGATTGAGGGAGTCGAGGCTGACATTCAGACGCTGCACCCCGGCCTTGTACAGGTCAGCCGCCATCTCCGCCAGCAGCAGGCCGTTGGTGGTCAGCGCCAGGTGTCGTAATCCAGGGATGGCGGACAGTTTTCCCAGAAAACCGACGATGCCGGACCGCACCAGCGGTTCGCCGCCGGTGATGCGGATCTTTTCGATCCCCAGCCCGACAGCAGTTTCGGCGATCAGCAGCAGCTCTTCATAGGAGAGTATTGCGTCATGCCCCTTGCTTACGATCCCCTCCTTGGGCATACAGTAGAAGCAGCGCATGTTGCAGCGGTCGGTTACCGACAAACGCAGATAGTTTATGTGTCTCCCGTGGGAGTCGGTCAGTTGCATGGATACCAGCTCATAATCTGTATTTTACCTACCAGGAGACGGTGGAAATTCCCCGGATTGTACTTAGTATGAATCATGCGGCGCATTATTTGTATTAAAATGTATAGTAATCCGTATTCCCGAGCAAAGGAAAAGCTGAAAAATTTGACCTGTGTCATGTATGATTTCATGGCAAAAGGGCAGGATGGCATTCATGGAAACGCTCACGAAGCTGCAACAAAAAGATATCAAGCTGATCGGCAAGTTTGTAGAGGTCTACTGCAACGGCAAACATGGCACGGCTGAGCGGACTTCGTTCAGCCTGCCGGAAGGACTTGGGGAGCGCCGTCTCTGCCCCGAATGTTCGGTCTTCATGCAGTATGCCGTAACCAGGCGGATCAAGTGTCCGCTGGAGGCCGAGAAACCGTCCTGCAAGCATTGCCGTACCCATTGCTACAACAAGGCGAACCTGGAAAAGGTGAAGGAAATCATGGCCTATTCCGGAATGAGATTGATGCTGCGAGGGAGACTGGATTACATCTGGCATTACTTTTTTTAACCCATATAGAACCCAATCAAGAGGAGATCAAGCCATGCTGAGAAAAATTGTAACAATCGACCCGGATAAATGCGACGGCTGCGGACTTTGCGTCCCATCCTGCGCCGAAGGCGCAATCAAGATGATCGACGGCAAGGCGGTACTGTCGGCGGACAACCTCTGCGACGGGCTGGGAGCCTGTCTGGGCGAGTGTCCCCGTGATGCCATCCAGATCGTGGAGCGCGAAGCGGATGAATTCGACGAGGCCGCAGTGGAGAAGCATCTGGCCGCCCTCGGAAAACCGGCGCCGGTTCACCAGCATGCTCCGCAACAGGCCCCGGCAGCTCATCATCATGCCGGAGGCGGCTGCCCCGGTTCCCGCGCCATGAGCTTCGACAGGCCGGAGCCCGCAGCAGAAGCCGCGCCAAGCGGAAGCCGCCAGAGCCAGTTGGCCCAGTGGCCGGTGCAGTTGCATCTGGTCTCCACCACCGCGTCGTATTTCCAGGGAGCGGACCTGCTGATCACCGCCGATTGTGTTCCGGTAGCGTATGCCGGCTATCACGAGGATTTCCTCAAGGGAAAAGCCGTAGTGATGGGGTGTCCGAAGCTTGACGACAACAACTTCTACACCCAGAAGCTGACCGAGCTGTTCAGCAAGTCCGACATCAAGAGTGTTACCGTGCTGAAGATGGAGGTTCCCTGCTGCGGCGGCATCGCGGTGGCGGCCCGCCAGGCGCTGGCGGCATCCGGCAAGCAGATCGCGTACAAAGAGGTTACGATCGGGATTCAGGGCACCATCAAGGGATAATCGTTTCCAACCTCCAAAATTCAAACGGCCCGTTGTCACAGCAGTGTGGCAGCGGGCCGTTTTTTTTATATGCTGCAGAAATAATCTGAAACCAGCTTCAGGTGTCGGAGCAGAAGAACCGGCGGCAGATCTCGGGCCGTGCTTCGTAGATGCTGCAGCGCCCTTCTGTCAGGAACTCGCAGCCATAGTCGATCTCAAGCCTGTGCGGTCCGAAGAGCGACAGATGCAGGCGCCTGGCTCCCAGTTTTTCGAGCCGTTCATACTCGTCCCAGCTGATCTCCACCGCGGCGAACGAGCTGCAACAGGCGCCGCCGCACTCGCGGCAGCGATCATCACCATCCAGGGGTGCATCGAGAAGGATTCCGTGGTATCTTTTCTTTCTGAGGGAGGGGAAGAGCATCGAAGTCTCTCCTTCTCGCCGCAGCCGGAAGGATCATTGCCGCGGCCGCTGCGGGTGGTGAACCGGCAGCAGTATACTACCCGCGCACAACGATGCAACTTATTAATTTAACAAAAGGAGGAACCATGTCAGCGACCATCGAAATTATCCAGGCCGATATCACGACACTCGCGGTGGATGCCATTGTCAATGCCGCCAACAATACCTTGCTCGGAGGAGGAGGCGTCGATGGCGCCATCCACCGGGCTGCCGGGCCGCAGTTGCTGCAGGAGTGCGCAGGACTTCAGGGGTGCGAGACCGGAAATGCCAAGATTACCGGGGGATACAACCTTCCCGCGAAGCATGTCATCCACACCGTAGGGCCGGTATGGCACGGCGGCGGCAAGGGTGAGCCGGATCTGCTGGCGTCCGCCTACCGGCGCTGCTTCGAGTTGGCACACCGGCACGGTCTGAAAAGCATCGCCTTTCCCGCCATCAGTGCCGGGGTCTATGGCTATCCGATGCGCGAGGCTGCGGTTATCGCCCTTTCGGCGGCTTTGGAAGCCAGCGGGCTGTATCCCGAGATGGAGCGGATCGTCTTCGTCCAGTTCAGTGCCGGCGCGCAACAGGTCTACCGGGAAGCGGCCTCGGAGTTGGGGATTGCGTACACGGCCTGATTACGTGAAGTTCCGAGGTTTAATCCAGGGTTTTCCGGTAACGTTTGACCCCGATTGTCAGGACGACAGCGGCAAACAGCATGATCTGCCAAAGCTGCAGAATAACTTCTGCAAAGCCGTTGCCCTTGAGGAGGATGCCGCGGATGATCCTAAGGAAATGGGTGAGCGGCAGGAGTTCTCCGATGACCTGCGCCCATTCGGGCATGCCGCGGAACGGGAACATGAACCCGGAGAGCAGCAGCGACGGGAGAAAGAAGAAAAAGGTCATCTGCACCGCCTGGAGCTGGTTTTTTGCCAGGGTGGAAAACGTGATGCCCATCGCCAGGTTTGCGGCGATGAATACCGAAGCGGTCAATAACAGCAGAGTGATGCTCCCGGCCATCGGGACGTGGAACAGAAAGCGTGCCGCGATCAGGATCAGCCCGACCTGGATGTACCCGACAAAGATATAGGGGATGATCTTTCCCAGCAGCACCTCGAGCGGCCTCGTCGGCATCGAGAGGAGGTTTTCCATGGTGCCCCGCTCCCGCTCCCTGGTAATGGCCAGGCCGGTAATCATGACCATGGTCATGGTTAACACCACTCCCATCAGCCCGGGGACGATATTGTACTGCGAGACACCTTCAGGGTTATAGCGGGCGTGAACGCGGAGGTTTACGGGAGGGTCGCTCCCTGCCAGAAACGCGAGCGGACCTTTCAGGTCGTGCCTGAGTCCGCTGTCCATGACTGTTCGCAGGGAGGCGATGGCGTTGCCGGTGGCAGACGGGTCGGTGGCATCCGCTTCAACCAGGATCGTGGGCTTATCGCCGCGCAGCAGGGTGCGGCTGAAATTTTCCGGTATGGTCACGATAAACTGGACATCACCGCGGGCG
>DATNCC010000242.1:0-2966 GCA_035571735.1 Dongiaceae bacterium
TGAGCCCGATCAGTTTCCTGACGCACATGAGGGTCGAAAGGGCAAAAGCCCTCCTCCGGAAAAACATTCCCGTCTCCACCGTAGCACTCAAGGCCGGGTTCAACGACCTGAGCAACTTCAATCGCCAATTCAAGAGGCAAATCGGCCTCACCCCCTCCGCCTACCGGGATACCTTGAAATTGTAATATCCCCTTCTGCAATTCCAAGCATCCCTTTCCCAGCTGCTGTCCCCTAGAACGACTCCCTTAGAATCCACTCACTATATTCCGGTGCCGATGCCTCGTCAGAGCGGCTGCAACAATCATTTTCGATAAGAGCAAGATCTGCCGTAAGAAAAGCAATCCTGACCAAGTGAACCCCATTTTATTTGCTACGATTAACGCGGCAACTATTCATTGTCGTAGCGATCATTGGCTTGCAGAAAGGGCCCGAGAGAACAAGGGTCGGTTAATCGATGGAAAGAAAATGATGAGAGGACTTGTTGCAATCGTGTTGATGGCACTGATCTCTGTTGTTGCAGCTCAAGCTGGCGAACTCAGGATCATTGAAACCGAAGAAGGAATCACTGCCGAGTATACCGGCACGGCTGCAGAAGCAGGTGAAGAAGGCAAGATGCCGGGTGAAAGCGATAAACCGTCCGCCAATGGCAGCAATGCCGATAAAATTCAGCAGCAAACAGTCAGGGAGCTGCCAAAGATTGCAGACAGTCCCAAACCGAGTGAGAAGCTCCCCGTGACACAGAAGAATTATCGCCAGGAAAGAAAAACACAGATGAAAGCGTTGCGGAAGTCGAGCAGCACCTCTTCCCCGTCTTCAGCAAACCTGGAATAGCAAAAGTCCTTTTTTACTTCCGCAGCATAATAATACTGAAAAAAAGGAGGTGACCGGTAGCAGATGTTTGTTTGAGCAGTAACAATTTTGTTGGATTTTCACCAAACAGATAAGGAGGAACACACATGAAAAGAAAAAGTATCATCCTGGGCGGTCTGCTCGGGGCGCTGTGCGCCGCGAACAGCTTCGCATTTGTGCCGGGCGGGACTCTCGACCCGACAACGATTCCCAAGTTTGTGGAGCCGTTGAAGGTCCCCGCGGTAATGCCGCTGGCCGGCACTCTTAACAACGGAACGATCGACTATTATGAGATCGCTGCCCGCCAGCTCCAGCAACAGGTTCTCCCTTCCGGGATGCCGAAGACGACGGTGTGGGGCTACGGCTCGCCGAGCAGTGCGGCGACCTTCAGCTACCCGGCAAACACCATAGAAACAAAGGCTGACAGAGCCGTACGGGTGAAGTGGATCAATGACCTGAAGGACCAGAAGAGCGGCAAGTTCCTCCCTCCCCTGTTGCCGGTTGACCAGACCTTGCACTGGGCGAACCCGCCCCAGGATTGCATCGACGGCATGATCATGACCGACTGCCGCGGAAGCAGCCCGGCTTACTACACCGGTCCCGTGCCGCTGGTGACTCACCTGCATGGCGCACATGTGAACCCGGTGAGCGACGGCTATCCCGAGGCTTGGTTTCTCCCCAATGCCGGCAACATCCCGAACGGCTACGCCACAAAGGGGTCCAATTTCGGCCAGATCGCGGATGTGCCGGTTCAGCCTGGGGCGGCGGTCTACCAGTACCGAAATGATCAGCGGGCCACAACCCTCTGGTATCACGATCACGCCCTGGGAATGACCCGTACCAACGTCTACTCCGGGCTTGCCGGTTTCTATCTGATTCGCGGCGGTGCCTCTGACCTCTCCGGCGCCGTGCTTCCCAAAGGGAAATACGAGATCCCCCTGTTAATCCAGGACAGGTCCTTCAACGCCGACGGCTCCCTCTTCTATTCTCTCAACCGGGCCTTCTTCGAGGGACTGACCCCGAATCAACTGCAGATCCCCTTCATCCCTGATAATGCCGTTTACAGCAACACCACCCTTGCGAGCGACGTGTCGCCGACCTGGAATCCCGAGTTCTTCGGTAACACCATGGTCGTCAACGGCAAGACCTGGCCCTTCCTGAACGTGGAGCAGCGGCGCTACCGCTTCCGCATCCTCAACGGCAACGACTCCAGGACGATGATCCTGACCTTCCCCGAGGGCTCAGGACTTACCTTCTGGCAGATCGGCAACGAGGGCGGGTTCGTGCCGAGCCCGGTACAGTTGAATCAGATCCTCATCGGCGGTGCGGAGCGAGAGGACGTGATCGTAGACTTCACCAACATCCCGGTGGGAACGAAGATAAACCTGCTGAACATAGGACCGGATGAGCCTTTCGGCGGCGGCACTCCAGGTGTCGACTTCGACCCCTCCGACCCTGCCACAACCGGCCAGGTGATGCAGTTCCGAGTGGTGAAGCGGGTCGGCACCGACACGACCACCCCTCCGCAGTTGTTGGACCTTCCGGACATCGCCCCATTGGGCCCCGTGACCAATACCCGCAAGGTAACCCTCAACGAGTTCGACTCCTCGACGGTGCTTGTCAAGACCAACGACGGCAAGATTGTGCTGTCGCCCAAGTTTGATCCGACGATCCCGAGCACCTTCTTCTTCGGACCGATCATGTCCCAGCTGGGTACTCTTGGCAATGACGGATTCAGTAATGCCAAGCAGTGGATGGAGCCGATCACCGAGAACCCGAACCTCGACTCGACCGAGGTCTGGGAGATCTACAACTTCACTGCGGATGCCCACCCGATCCACGTTCACCAGGTGGCCTTCGAGGTGGTCAACCGGCAGGATCTCCAGCTGGGTCCCGACGGGCTCTCCGCCCAGCCTGCCGTTCTGGTTGGAACACCGAGACCTGCGGATGCGCATGAGACTGGATTGAAGGACACGGTGCTCGTCTATCCCGGCGGCGTTACCAGGATCAAGGCGCATTTCGACATCCCCGGACTCTATGTCTGGCACTGCCACATCCTCTCCCATGAAGACAACGAGATGATGCGGCCCATGTGTATCGGCCCGCTGAGCGGCTGC
>DATNCC010000243.1:0-6891 GCA_035571735.1 Dongiaceae bacterium
GGGGGCGTAGCCGGGGTGAGCTGTTCGTCCACCAGCTTCAACGGCATAATCTGCCATGCGAATGGCCATGTTCCCAGGCAGGCGCCCCATCCCCTCCCCTTTACCAATCCGGCCCTACATGGCCAGGCGGCAAAACAGGACCTGGTTTTCTGCATGGGGTGTCATGCCTCGACTCCGGGAGGCGCCGGCAGCAATCCACGGTTCAACGCCAAGATCGGCGCGTTGCTGAGCGGTTGCGAGGACTGCCATAATATCTATGCTGCGCATCCCTCTACTCCGCAGCCGGATTCGGCGCCATGGCGCGGAACGGTTACCCATCGCGACGCAAAAAACCTTTTCAACACCTGTGCTCTCTGCCATGGTGCCGATCTTGACGGCGTCGGCGGGGTAGGCCCGGCCTGTTCAAATTGCCACACCGCGGCATCGCCACTGACCGCGCAGAACTGCACCTCCTGCCATGGAAATCCTCCTTCGGGGACCGCCTATCCAGACATCACCGGCAGACATACCGCGCATAACGCCCTGATTCAGGTCACGGGTGTGTGCTCAACATGCCACAACGGAGCGGGGATCGGCACCCTGAGCCATTTCAACAAAACAGTAAATATATCCATTTTGGCGACATACAACGCCAGGACGGGTGGTTTTGCACACTACACGAGTACCGGTCCATTGACTGATCCTGCAAACAACGGCGGCCAGTGCGCCAACGTAAGCTGTCATGGCGGGATTACCACCCCCCCCTGGCGTACGGGTACGATAAATCCGGCTTCCGACTGCTCATCCTGCCATCGGTCTAAAACTGCATCGGATCAGTTCAACAGCTATTTCTCCGGCAGACATGATCTTCACGTCCTGACCATCGGCCTGACCTGCACGGATTGTCACGATACCGGCAAGCTGGCCCCGGGTCATTTCGCAAATCTCGCAACCCCTGCCTTCGAGCAGGCTCCGTCTTTGACCATCAGGGACGCCGTCAATTATGCGAGCGGGTCCTGCAGTCCCAACAACACAGGGACAAACTTTTCAATAGGCTTCTGTCACACAGCACGATCATGGACCGCTCCATGAGCCAAAAGGAGTTGAACATGTCACGGATCTTCGGCACCGGTACCCGGCACATAATTAAGACCTTGATCCTTCCCCTGTTTCTGGCCCTTGTAACGGCGGGGTGCAGCAACAGCAACAATGGGGTGTCCCAGCCGCAGGCTCCCATAAATACGTCCGCATTTCTGACCCGCGCCCAGGAGAATCCGCTCTTCAGCAACCTGAGTTCCAGCGGGACCGGTTCCGTCACGGTGGATCCCGTCACCCGTAAAATCAGCGGGGTGATCGTCACCAATGGCATCATCGGCACTCAGGCCCATATCCACAGCGGTACTCCCGGGGTCGCCGGACCGGTTGAAATCCCTCTTGCCGGCGGTCCAACTGTCTGGACCATCCCTGAAGGGACTGTTATCTCCCTCGACCAGCTGGCCAAACTGAGCGCCGGAGAGCTCTACTTCAACGTCCATAGTGCAAGGTTTCCGGGAGGGGAGATTCGCGGCCAGCTTAACCAGCAAGTGCGGTCGGCATCACTCTCCGGGGCCAACGAGGCTCCCGCCCCGATTACTTCTTCCGCCACAGGGAGCGGTGTTCTGGCGCTTGACCCGTTAACCAGGAGGGTTAGCGGTTATGTCAGAACCTCCGGAATCTCCGTGGTTGATCCGGCCAGCCCGAAAAGACAGGCCCATATTCACCTCGGGGCGCCCGGCACAGCCGGTAACGTGATTGTCCCCCTTCAGGAGACATCCCCCGGAAGCGGCTTCTGGATGGTGCCGACAGGTGCGGTTTTGACCCTTGACCAGGTTGCCGCCTTTAACGCCGGAAATCTTTATTTTAACGTGCACAGCGAGGCGAACCCCTCGGGAGAGATCCGAGGCCAGATCGTACGGGCCACGCTGACCGTAAAGACCGCCCAATTAACCGGTGCCCAGGAGACTCCGCCGATTGATACCCCGGCAACCGGCACCGGGATCGCGGTAGTAAACTCCATTACCTGGGAAGTTTTCGGGGGTGTCAGAACCGCCGGGATTAAGGGGACTTTAGCCCACATTCATGACGGTGACGTTGGAACAGGGGGCGGGGTCATCGTCCCCCTTGCCGAGACTCCCGCCGGCAGTGGTGTCTGGCTGACGGGGGACTTCAAAACCCTGCCCGTCTCGCCAACGGACGAACTGGCGAGGTTCAATGCCGGCGGACTCTATTTCAACGTCCATAGCACTGCTCACGGAAGCGGCGAGATCCGCGGCCAGATCAACATCGCCGGCCCGGTCTTCACTCTCGACGGCGGGACGCCTTCAACAGTTCCGGTAACTCCCGCTCCCCCCCAGCAGGTAGATGTCGTCTTCCCGTCTCATGGGGTGTCGTTCTCGAACCATGTTCAGGCAATATTCGACACGTATTGTATCGCCTGTCACTCCACCGGCGGGATCGCCGGGTTCCTACCCCTGACGACCGGAGTATCTTACGCGAATCTGGTCAATGTCCCGGCCGTGAAACCGCTCTTACCCGGTATAAGGGTGATACCCGGTGACTCCTCCAACAGTGTCCTCTACAAGAGAATAATTGAAGAAGGACTTCCGGACCAGAGCCTGCGGATGCCCCAGGGAGGACCGTTCCTCGACACCTTGAATCCGAGCGCAATTCCAGCAATCAAGGCCTGGATAGATGAGGGGGCGGCGAATAATTAACCTTCGATTTTTACTTGACGCAGGGCCTGTTCCATAATTTCGAGCAAAGGAGACTATCAATGAAACGTATGACAACGGCAATATCGGTAATAATCCTGGGAATGTTTGCAACTTCAGCGGGGGCGGTTCCTCCAGGCAAAACCGCCGAATGGGACGCACCCATGGGCAAGGTCACCTTCGACGGCAAGGTACATGCCGATAAGGGGCTTAAATGCCTGGATTGCCACTCGAAGATATTCAAGATGAAAAAGGGATCGACCGAGATGAAGATGGCCGACATAAACGCCGGCAAATTCTGCGGTGAATGTCATAACGGCAAAAAGGCCTTCGAAACCAACAATCCGGACAACTGCGCGAGATGCCATAAAAAGTGATAACTTCTCAGGTGTTGAGGCTGAAGGCTGAAGGATTATTCGATGAAATAATTGGAGTCTTCAGTCTTCAGCCTTCAGTCAATTAATCTGATTAGGCACCTAAGGTTTCTTGATGTCAAAATCGTGGCTGTGTGTAAAATCGGTACTGGAAATGACGGTAACGGCATTGCCGGCGTTGATGCTGGTGATCTGCGCCGGAGTTATGGTCACCGTATGGGTGTGGGGGGTCGTACCCGCTGAGGATGTTGTATAGACCACCTGCACACCCGCGGCCAGATCGGCGGCCTTGACCGTGATAGTATGAGTATGGGTGGTGAGGGAGGATGTTACGGATGTTACGATAAAATCCCCGTTTGCAAGAGCCGCCGCAGGGGTGCTGCTGCTTCCTCCACCACATCCGGTAAGTAACGCCACCAGAGGCAGGGCCGCTGTCGCCCCGCCTGCCACAAGAAGAAACTCACGCCTGTTCATGCCTCGTTTTTCCATGATTGTCTCCATTCATTTCCGGGCAACATCCCTGTCCCCGTTGTCAGGTTCCATCGGCGGCAAAGCCGAGGATGGTTAACATGCGATCCAGCAATTATCAAATAACTGTAGCACAGCATCGGGCGCATGCAAGCTGGCGTGATAGTAAAATAATGTCTGCCTGGTGATGGCCTGATATTGTGCCCGCACCCCGGGGGGATTTATTTGAATATCCATAGAAATAAGTAATATAATGGTCGTAAAGAGAACGGATTAACGCCAGATAACAGGAGATACGATCATGAGAATACTGAATAAAATATCGATAATCGGTGTGCTGCTCTCGGCCGTGTTCTATCTCGGCGCCTGCGGCGGCAGCAGCAGTACTACTACAGCAGTCAACCCGACCGGCAGCGGTTCCGTCACCCTTGATCCGGTCACGAAGAAGCTCAGCGGCTCTTTCACCGTCATGAATATGACCGGTACCACCGCCGCTCACATCCATGACGGTGCCGTCGGTGTGGCCGGAGGGGTAGTAGTCGGGCTCACCGAGTCTACGCCGGGCACATGGTCCGTTCCGGCGACCGCCATTGCCCTCACCGATGCCCAGATTGCACGTCTGCAGGCCGGCGCAAACTACGTGAACGTCCATACCGTCCTGAATCCGGGGGGCGAGATCCGTGGCCAGCTGATGCCGGACAGCGCCAATCCGAACAAGTTCAACGCGACCCTCGACCTGGCCCAGGAAGTGCCGACGCCCAAGACTCCGCTCGTAACCACATCCGGTTACTAGGCGGAGCGGTTCGTCCGCTTGTAATGCGGGAGAGTTGAAACGCAGCCCCCCGCCGGTTATTGCCGGCGGGGGGCTGCTGTTATTTTCAAGCATTCGGCCGGTATGTATGTCGTATCACTTGATTTTTGCCTATATTGGCATATTATCGGTTGATACATGAAACGGGGGGAAAATTAAATGGCAAAAGTTCTCATGCCGCTGGCGCGGGGTTTTGAGGAGATTGAGGCTCTGACCGTAGTTGACATTCTCCGCAGAGCGGAAATTGAGGTGGTGCTGGCCGGGCTGTTGCCGGGTCCGGTTGCCAGCGCCCGCAATGTCAGCGTTATCCCGGACACGACGATAGATGCTGTCAACGCCGGTGACTTCGATATGATCATCCTTCCCGGCGGACAGCCGGGTACCGACAATCTCAACGCGGATTCGCGCATTCACCCCCTCCTCAATGAATTCGCAGCCAGGGAAAAACTGATCGGCGCCATCTGCGCGGCAACAATCGTGCTTGCTGCGGCGGGGCTGCTTCGCGGCAAAAAGGTAACCTGCTACCCGTCTTATCGTGACCGGTTGAATGGCGGCATCCACGAAGATGCGCCGGTTGTGAGTGACGGCGCCATCATTACCAGTCAGGGTCCCGGTACGGCAATAAAATTCGGCCTTGAAATTGTCGCCCGTCTCGCCGGTCGCAATACTGCGGAAGGAATAGCCAAAGCCATGCTGGTCCGGGATGCCCAGTCGGACATATGGGAACCCCGATTATTCAATAGCATTATCCAGGCCCTGCTGGGCGCATTGGAGCAGAAAGACAGTTATACGCAGGGACAGTCCCGCAGGGTTGCCGAATGCTGCCTGAGCATCGGTTCAAAACTCAACCTGCCTGAAATCGAGATGCGCGACCTGTATCTGGGTGCGATGCTGCATGACATCGGTAAATTCAATACAGCTGAAGATGTCCTCAACAAGCCGGACCGCCTCAATCTTCGCGAGGAGACGCTGATCCGCGAGCATACCATGAAAGGAACGCTCTTTGTCGTGGGTATCAACGAGTTAAGTCATCTGGGCCCGACCATCCTTCACCATCATGAGCATTGGGATGGCACCGGTTATCCGGGTCGGCTGAAAGGTGAGCAGATCCCGCTTCATGCCCGCATCGTCGCCGTTGCCGATGCGTTCGATGCCATGATCTCGAACCGTTCCTATCGGGACGGACTGAACAGGGAAGCCGCACAGCACGAGCTGGTAAAGAAAAAAGGGGCGCAGTTCGACCCTTTCATTGTCGATGTCTTTATTGAGTGTTTGAACGATTCGCCATTCGAGATGAAGGATTTCAGCTATTATTTTTGAAAGCAGCTGATGTAAATTGAGCAGAAAAAACGGACAAGCCCTTCACAATCAATGAAGGGCTTGTCCGTTTGTTGCCGTTTATTTATCAGCCAGCTGGATGCTGCATCAATCAAACCTTGAAGTTGGATACCTCCTGCGAGAGCAGTTCGGTTTGTTTCCCGAGTTTCACCACTCCGCTATCGACCACTTGCGTCTCCTTAAGAACCTCCGCCGATGATTGCCGGATTCTCTCCACCGATTTCCCGATGCGCCGGCTGCCATGCGCCTGTTCTATGCATGCCTTCCGAATCTGCTCGCTCATATCCGAAACTTTCAGGGACATTTTCCCGATCAGATCGCCGGCATTGGCCTGCTCCGTCATGGAGCGCATTACGTCAGCCGAAAACAGGCGAACCTTGTTCGCCTCAACCTGAATCGATTCGCTCCCCTTACGCTGCTGGTCGGTGTTCTGTGCGATAGCCGCGGACATATCGGCAATCTGCTCCATGGCGGATCGAATCATTTCGCTCCCCTTGGCTTGTTCCTTGGTGGCGCGTGCTATCTCCGACATCTGCTGTGATGTGCGGTTGATACCCCTGACAATTTTCTCCAGCACGCTGCCGGCCTGTTGTGAAAGACGTTCACCATTGTTAATGCTTTCAGCTGCCTCGCCAATTGACTCGACCGCCCCCGCTATTTCGGCCTGGACCCCCTTGATCACCTCACCGATCTCACGGGTTGATCTGGTAGTCCGCTCTGCCAGTTTCTTGATTTCGTTGGCTACCACCGAGAAACTGAGCCCATGTTTACCGGCCTGAGCAGCGATAATGGAGGCGTTAAGTGCCAGCAGGCTGGTTTGCTGGGCAATTTCGTCAATGACGGTAACTATTGAGCCTATGTTCTTCGCTTTTTGGGAGAGGGAGCCAATCGAATCTGCTGCGGTCCGAGAGGCATTCTTGATCTGGCCGATTCCGACAATGGTGTCATCCACAGCCTGTTTGCCGGATTCGGCATCGCTGATGACCTGGGCAGAGATGATAAAACTTTCATTGGCATAATCCTCTATGTTGCGGATGGAAGTGTCGAATTCCTGCACCGAAGATGCGGTCGTGGCCGAGATGCGGTCAAGTTCGTGGACCCCTCTGTCGATCAGTAATATGGCTCCGCCCAGCTGACTGATGGAAGATCCGATACCGTCAACGGAGGTAGT
>DATNCC010000244.1:0-10977 GCA_035571735.1 Dongiaceae bacterium
TGAAACATTTACTTCTACCGGGTACTACATGAGTGCCGAAGTACTGCTCAGTACATGCCGCCGCCCATGCCGCCCATGCCGCCCATGCCGCCGCCAGGCATACCGCCGCCCATGCCGCCGCCCTCTTCCTTCGGCTTCTCGGCGATCAGCGCTTCGGTCGTCAGCATCAGACCGGCGATGGAAGCCGCGTTCTGCAGGGCGCTGCGGGAAACCTTGGTCGGATCGATGATGCCGGCTTTGATCATGTCGACATATTCATCCAAAGCGGCGTCGTACCCAAAGGCATCCTTGCCGTTCTTGACCTTGTCAACTACGATCGAAGCGTCGATCCCTGCGTTTTCTGCGATCTGGCGGATCGGTGATTCAAGGGAAGCCTTGATCACATTCACGCCGAACTGCTGCTCGGTGACGAGCTTGAGGCCGTCCAGAGCGACCATGGCGCGGATGTATGCCACGCCGCCTCCAGGGACGATGCCTTCGTCGACGGCTGCTCTGGTTGCGTGCAGTGCATCTTCGACGCGGGCTTTTTTCTCTTTCATTTCAACTTCGGTTGCCGCGCCGACCTTGATTACGGCTACGCCGCCAACAAGCTTGGCCAGACGCTCCTGGAGTTTTTCCTTGTCGTAGTCGCTGGAGGTCTCCTCGATCTGGGCGCGGATCATCTTGACGCGTCCCTGGATGGCATCTTCCTTGCCGCCGCCGTCGATGATGGTGGTGTTGTCCTTGTCAACTGTGATCTTCTTGGCCTTGCCGAGCATGTCCGTGGTGGTCTGGTCGAGTTTGAAGCCGACTTCCTCGGAGATCACCTGGCCGCCGGTCAGGATCGCGATGTCTTCCAGCATGGCCTTGCGGCGGTCGCCGAAACCGGGAGCCTTGACGGCGCTGACGTTCAGCACGCCGCGCAGCTTGTTGACAACCAGGGTTGCCAGTGCTTCGCCTTCGATGTCTTCGGCAATGATCAAAAGAGGACGACCCGATTTTGCGGTCTGCTCCAGGATCGGCAGCAGGTCCTTCATATTGGAGATCTTTTTGTCGTGGATCAGGATCAGGGCGTTCTCAAGGGTGGCTTCCATGCGCTCCGGATCGGTCACGAAGTAGGGGGAAAGATAACCGCGGTCGAACTGCATCCCTTCGACGGTCTCCAGGCTGGTTTCCATCGCCTTGGCTTCCTCGACGGTGATGACGCCTTCCTTGCCGACTTTTTCCATCGCTTCTGCGATGATGTCGCCGATGGTCTTGTCGTTGTTGGCGGAGATGGTGCCGACCTGTGCGATTTCCTTGTGGTCCTTGATCGGCTTGGAGATTTTCTTCAGTTCGGCTACGATGGTTTCAACAGCCTTGTCGATGCCGCGCTTGAGTTCCATCGGGTTGTGACCGGCAGCAACCAGTTTGGAGCCCTGCTTGTAAATGGCCTGGGCCAGAACTGTTGCAGTCGTGGTGCCGTCGCCGGCAACGTCGGACGTCTTGCTTGCCACTTCCTTGACCAGCTGTGCGCCCATGTTTTCGAACTTGTCTTCCAGTTCGATCTCTTTGGCGACGGTTACGCCGTCCTTGGTGATCAGCGGTGAACCGTAGGATTTGTCGATAACAACGTTGCGACCCTTGGGTCCGAGAGTTACCTTGACGGTATCGGCGAGAATGTTCACGCCTTTCAGGATGGCGTTGCGGCCGTCCTGGTCGAATTTGATAATCTTTGCTGCCATGGTGTATTCCTCCGTGTGATTTGGTATGTTTTCTCAAATATTCCGCAAAAACGGTTGTTTTTCGATGATGGTTTCGCCGGTTAAGGAGCCCGCGGAGGCCTCTTCATCCGACGCACAATTTCACGTATGTGAAATTGGTCGGCGAAGGCCGACACAAGCGTATGACGAAAACCGGTGAGACCAGCGCGGAAAACAGACGTTTTTTATTCTACGACGGCTAGGATGTCGTCTTCGCGCATCATAAGATAATCAACGCCGTCTACCCTGACTTCGGTTCCGGCATATTTGCCGAACAGCACGATATCGCCGACTTTGACGTCCAGCGGCAGAACCTTGCCGTCTTCGGTCTTCTTGCCGTTACCGGCAGCCACGATTTCACCGCGCTGCGGTTTTTCTTTGGCGGTCTCGGGAATGAAGAGCCCCCCGGCGGTTTTGGTCTCTTCTTCTACCCGTTTAACGATGATGCGGTCCTGAAGTGGTCGTAAATTCATCTGTACTTCTCCTTTCTATCCTTGTGTGGTGTGGTGGTAAAGTCGAAATTAGCACTCGTGACCGCTGAGTGCTAACAACCGGAATATAAACAGCGCCCCTGCAAAAATCAAGGGGTATGTAAAATAATTTTATTGCGGGGTAATGTATGGGCCTCCCCTCTTGACCTGTTGCCGCTCGTATGCTATCAAATGATATATTGTATCAATTGATAATGTAAAGGAGCTGCCCATGCAACCGCTGACCGACCGGCAAAGGCAGGTACTGGACTTCATTACCGGTTCTCTCGACAGGAATGGCTGCCCGCCGACATTGCGGGAGATTTCCGATCATATTTCAACCAAGGGGACCGCGACCGCCATTGCCCATCTCGAGGCCCTGGAGCGCAAAGGGTATATCCGGAGGCGTCCAGGTTCCAGGGGAATCGCCGTTCCCCACAGAACCGCCATTCCGGTAGCCGTTCCGATATTGGGATCGGTCAGGGCCGGCCAGCCGGAGCCGGCCATTGAGGATATTCAGGGTTATTGCAGTCTCGACCCGGACTGGGTCAGGGGAACCGGCTGCTACCTCCTGCGGGTCAAGGGGGACAGCATGATTGAAGCTCACATCTGCGACGGGGATTATGCGCTCATCCGGCCGCAACCGACCGCAGACAACGGTGAGATCGTCGTGGCGCTCATAGACGGAGAAGCCACGTTGAAGAGGTTCTACCGTGAGTCCGGACATATCCGGCTGCAGCCGGAGAACCCTGGAATGGCACCGATCATAATCAGGGATGGCGAGGCTGATACCGTTATCGCGGGGAAGCTCCTGCGGACAATCAGAAGTTATGAGTGATGGCCGGCATTCCCGTGCGCATAGCGGTGGTGTTCGAGCCGGACAAAAAGGCCCGGCCGATCTGGTTTGAGTTGAACCGCAGAAAACATCTGGTCAAGGAAACTACCTATCACTGGCGGGACAAGATTGGGGAAATCCCTTTGCTCCATTACGCGGTGACCGCCGATGACGCTCTTTACGAGCTGGTCTTCAACACCGTTGATCAGAGCTGGACGGCCCGGATGCATGAAATAGAGTAACGGAACGCTATAATTAAATAAGGTATCTTTTTTAGTATGACCGCCAGAACCATTCTCCACATCGACATGAACGCCTTCTTCGCCAGCGTCGAGCAGCAGGCCAACCCAGAACTGCGTGGCAAGCCGATCGCCGTGGTCGGCGGCGGCGGGCGGACCGTGATCACAACCTCCTCCTATGAGGCCAGGGCCTTTGGCGTCAAGACCGGCATGGCGGTCTGGGAGGGAAAGCGGGCCTGCCCGGAACTGATCATCGTCGTCGGCGACAACCGGAAGTATACCTACACCTCCACCAAAATTAACGAGATCTTTCGTGACTACACGCCGGAAGTGGAAACGTTCTCCATCGATGAATCCTGGCTGGACGTCACCCATTCCCTCGGGATCTTCGGCAGTGCCGTGACGATCGCCTACCAGATCAAGGCCCGCATCAGACACAGCTTCGGCATTACCTGCTCCATCGGCATCGCCCCCAACAAGCTTCTGGCCAAGCTGGCCAGCGACATGGAGAAGCCGGACGGGCTGACGATTATCGCGCCGGAAGATGTGGCGCGGGTCCTGGAGCGCCTGCCGATCAAGGAACTCTGCGGCATCGGTCGGAAGATGGAGCGGCACCTCAACATGATGTCGATCTACACCTGCGGTGAACTGGGGCGGTGCGACGAGGAGCGTCTGACGCGCAAGTTCGGCATCACCGGCACGCGGCTCAAACTGATGGGGCAGGGGATAGACCATTCTCCGGTAGTTCCTTTCGGTGAAGAAGACGAGGTGAAGTCCGTAGGGCATTCGCGTACCCTGGAGCGGGATATTGACGATCCGGCGGAGATCAGGCGCTTCCTGCTGCAGCTCTCGGAAATGGTCGGGAGCAGGGCGAGGAAATACAACGTCTCGGGGAAGACGGTCCACCTGTACGTCCGCTATGCGGATTTTTTCTCCAGTTGGGGGAAGCAGACGACGTTGAAGAGCTATGTCAATCAGAGTGACGAAATCTACAAGGCTGCACTGTCAATCCTCGCTACTGTCGAACTTGAGCAGCCGGTCAGGCTCCTGGGGGTGTGCCTGTCCAACCTGAAGCACCAGGCGGAGCAGCTGCCGCTGTTTGAGGATGAACGGAAGAAGCTGTTTGCGACCCAGGCCATGGATAAGATTAATGACCGGTTCGGCAGTATGGCGGTAACCTTCGGTAGCCTGGTAAAGGACAGGGATAGTGCGGGGAACCGTGTGATACCTCCAAGCTGGCGGCCTGACGGCATCAAGAATGTCGATGTGAAATAGGGGTAATACCGGAACGCTGTTCACGACGCTTAAGCTCTTCGGGGCTAGATTTCAATCTGGAGGCCGAGTTCCACGACCCGTTCCGGGGGAATGTTGAAGAAGGCCGTAGCTTGCAGGGAGTTGCGGGACATGAAGGCAAAGAGTTTTTCACGCCAGAACATCATACCCAGGATCTTCGGAGTGGGGATGAGCGTTTCGCGTCCCAGATAGTAAGTGGTCTTTTCCAGGTCTACCGTCAGGCCGTATGGCTGGCATTCTCTCAAAGCCACCGGTACGTGCGGGCTTTGCAGATAGCCGTAGTGCACGACAACCCGCGCAAACCCGTGGGAAAGCTGCGTGACCTCGAGACGCTCCGCCGCCGGTACCCGCGGGACCTCCTCAATAACCACGGTCAGGATCACGACCTGTTCGTGCAGCACCTGGTTGTGGATCAGATGGTGATGGAGCATCGGAGGTATCCCGCTGCGGCGCCCGCTCATGAAGACCGCAGTCCCGGCCACGCGCAACGGCGGGTTGGCGGCAATCCTGTCAAAAAACACATCAAGCGACTCTATGCTGGTCTGGAGGTGCTTCGCGAGGATTTCACGGCCGCGCCGCCATGTGGACATCACGATAAACACCGCGCCCCCCGCTGTCAGCGGAACCCACCCCCCATGCTCCACCTTCAGCATATTCGACCCGAAAAACGCCAGATCAACCAGCAGGAAGAGCGAAGACAACCCCCAGGCCGTGACGGGACGCCATTGCCATCGCTCCCGCATGACGAAAAAAACCAGTACCGTCGTAATCACCATGGTGGTAGTGACGGCCACACCGTAAGCGACGGCCAGGTTGCCCGACTCCCGGAAGCCGAGCACGAGCGCCATTACAGCGATCATGAGCAGCCAGTTCACGGCAGGAATGTAAATCTGCCCGATCTCCTCGGACGATGTCTGGATTATCCGCATCCGTGGAGTGAGTCCGAGTTGCACCGCCTGCCGGGTAAGGGAAAACGCTCCGGAGACGACCGCCTGGGAGGCTATTACCGTGGCCAGGGTGGACAGAAGTACGAGAGGGTAGATCGCCCAGGATGGTGCCAGATGAAAGAACGGCTGTGTTACCTCGGCGGGATTTGTCAAAAGGAGGGCTCCCTGGCCGAAATAGTTCAACAGCAGGGCTGGAAAGACGAGGCAGAACCAGGCGTATCTGATGGGGGGACGGCCAAAATGCCCCATGTCTGCATAGAGCGCCTCGCTCCCGGTAACGGCAAGAAAAACCGCACTGAGAACCAGATAGCCCTTCCAGCCGTTCGCCAGAAAGAAGTTCACCGCATGCTGTGGATAGACCGCCGAGAGCACATGGGGATAGAGTAATATTCCTCGCAGCCCCAAAAGGGCGATGACGATGAACCAGACGAGCATTACCGGTCCGAAAATTGAGCCGACACCGGTTGTACCGCGCTTCTGAATGACAAAGAGGAGGGCCAGGATCGTGAGCGTGATCGGAAGCACGTAATGCTTCAGAGCAGGGGTCGCCACCGTCAGACCCTCGACGGCGGATAGTACCGAAATGGCTGGAGTGATTACGCCGTCTCCATAGAGGAGCGCGGCGCCGAACAGGCCAAGGGTGGCAAGCAGGATGCGGTGTCCGCCATGCCGCCTTTTCCACGGTTTCAGGATCGCCAAAAGGGCCAGGATCCCGCCTTCTCCACGGTTATCGGCCCTCATAACGAAGAGGAGGTACTTCACCGAGACAACAATGACAAGCGCCCAGAATATGAGCGACAGGATGCCGAGGATATTGACCTCCGTCGGCGGGTAGCGGTGCAGGCCGAGAAAGCATTCTCTCAGGGCATAGAGAGGGCTCGTGCCAATGTCGCCATAGACGACTCCCAGTGCTGACAGGCAGAGCAGGAGCTGACTGCCCAGATCCTCTTTTCGTGGATGTCCTGTCGCTGCGCTTTTCGGGAGATGTTCAGGTCCGGGTTCGATAGTTTTCGCCCTCCATCAGTGCTATGACGATTGCTTTCATTTTTCCTCCTGGTGAACACAACTGTAACCAAGAAGGTGTGATTGTCAAATCCAGGACATCACGGTAACCGCAATAGTTCCAGGATGTTGACAGAAGTCCAAGTGAAATAACCAAGATGAATTTTCATACATAATCGAGACAGGGATGTATAATTATTATCAGGGGCGTGAAAGCTGCAGGTTTCCAACTAATGACAGCAGTATTTTTGAATAAGGAGGTAAGTTATGGAAAACGTTAGACATATTCTCGTAATCAGCAGGATGACCCCGTACTGCAGGGAAGCAATTCGTTGCGGTGTTTCCCTCGCCCGAAAGTTCGACGCGAAACTCCAAGTCTTGCATTTTGTCTCCAATCCGGTCGATATGAAAGTGGTAAATGCACCGAGCCTGTTTCCCGCCGAGGAGTACAAGAATTACCAGAACATTCAGCGGGAAGCAAAAGAGGAGCTGGATAAGGTCATCAAGCAAGAGACAAGGGATGGGTTCCCTGTTAAGGAACTGATAAGCGATCATGATCCGCTCAAGGAAATTGTGAAAGTGGTCGGAGATGAGAAGATAGACCTGATCGTCATGCTTGCCCATGAGGAGGGACGCCTTGAGCATGCTCTCTTTGGGGGAGGCAACGATGCCATAATCCGCACGTTGCCCTGTTCGATACTGCTGGTGAAAAAGGAGCCTGAAGCAGTGAAATGGTAGATTGTCTTTTGTTTCCGCTAGCAAGCCGAAGGAGGAGAGCATGCCGGTAGCCCCGGAACTGGCATCACACCCCGCAGATTCCAGGCATCCGAACGGCTGGAACATGCGGGCATGATCAGAGGAGATGGTGAAGGACTTAAGTTTATTTGAAGGTTTTCAGTATGTATTCTGCAATTGCCTTTGCTTCCTTGCTGGAAATGGTTTTCTCACCGAATTTGGTCATACCCGGACCCGGATTGCGCATCTTGCCAATGATGTCTTTCGCATTCTTTACACCATTGCTTCTAAGTGATTTACCGTTCAATGGCTTCTGAGCGTTGACGATGTTTCCTCCATTTGGATGGCAAGCTGCACAATATTCCTCGAACTCTTTCTTGCCGTCGATCTTTTCTCCTTTCCTGGTGTCACAGAATGCGGATGTTGCCGACAAGCAGGCAACCAACAGAATTGCAGATGCAATCAATTGTCTTTTCATTTCACTTTCCTCCCTCCAATAAACGGCTGAATGCAGAGCCCCTTTATCTATTCTGAACGGCCCCGGCTGATAAACGATAACACGCGAATTTTGGACGTCAAGGTCAGGACCCGGAATGTTTGAAAAGGAATACGGTTTGCTGATGTTCGGTGATGTGGAGGGAGTGTGTGATAATCAGGGCAGCCCTGTAACAGCCAATAATTGACTGCCTTATAAAACAGGTTTATGGTAAAGTGCGAAAAAGAGCGGTTGACCCTGTTGTGGCAAGGACATATGAATAAAACACTTTCGAAAGGCGAATGCCGATGAACACTCTTTGGAACTATTACCTTAATTTTTCGATCAAATTCCGACTGAGCGTGCTCTGTTTCTGCTACAGTTTGTGCATCCTTGCAGCGGGCTTTGCCGCACAGTTTGATTCACCACTGATCAAGTACGGTTCTACGGCGCTGTTCATCGTCATGGGGGCGGCCTTCGGGTGGGCCAACATCTGGTCGATCGACAGACCGATCCAGAGAACCATAGCTTATCTGCATACCATGGCCGGCGGTGATCTGAGCGAAGAGATAAATATCCTGCGCAAGAATGAATTCAGCAAGATGCTGGTAGCCCTGAAAGAGCTGCAGAGCTCCATGCGAACGATGATATCCGGGATGCAGGGAACGGCGGCACATCTGTCATCCGCCTCCGAATTGCTGAGCACCACGGCATCCCAGATCGCCGAGGGGACCGAGAACGCTTCCGGGCAATCCGCCACCATCAGCACGGCGGTAGATGAAATGTCCTCCGTCAGCGCGACCATATCGCGCAGTTGCCAGGAAATGGCTGGAATGGCTTCCGGAACCAGCGACGCGACCCGAAGCGGTGAAGAAACAATTGCCAGCATGACCTCCATGATGGGCGAGATCGAGCGGATGGTGATCGGCACCACGGAGGCGGTCAAGGATCTGGGCGTCAACTCGGAACGGATCGGAGACATCGTGATCGCCATCGGCGATATTGCCGACCAGACCAATCTGCTGGCCTTGAACGCGGCCATCGAGGCTGCCCGGGCCGGAGACCAGGGGCGCGGTTTCGCGGTCGTGGCCGATGAAGTCCGCAACCTTGCCGAGCGTACGACCTCTGCAACACGCGAGATCCAGTCCATCATCGCCTCCCTTCAGGGCGACGTCAAGAACGTGGTCGGCTCGATGGAACAGAGCGCCACCAGCGTCAGGAGCGGGACAAGGGACGTGCGGCTCTCCAGCCAGGCGATCGGCACCATCAAGGAACATATCGTCCCGTTGATCGATCATGTCTCCCAGGTGGCGATAGCCGCGGAAGAACAGTCGGCTACAAGCCACAGCATCACCGATAGCATGCGTCATATCTCGGAGGTTATCCATGATGCTGCAGGCGGGGCTCACAGAACCGAACAGGCCGCAACCGAGCTTGCCCGCTCGGCTCACGAGCTTCAGCAGATGGTAAATCGATTCAAGCTGGCGTAACGGACCTGCTCCCGGATTTCTAGCTGTCTGAAACAGGCCAGCCGGTTTCGAATCCCGGCGGGTAGAAATTTTCCTTCGTCCGGTTGTAATAGCCGAACTGCAGGCGCGGAAACTCTTTCTTCAGGCGCTCAAGCAGCCGGTACATGCCGATCCCCTTCCCCTGCACCCCCATCTCGCGGTTATAGTACTCCGGGTCGATCGACAGGTTGCGCATCTGGATCATGTCAATATTCGTCTCGGCGACAAATTTCAGCAGCGCTTCAACCTCCTCCGGGGCATCCGAGATACCGGGGGAAACGAGGTAGTTGATCGAGGTGAAGCGACCGGCCTGTTTGGCGATCTTCACCGAACTTAGCACGTCGCTGAACAGGTATCCCCTGGGGCGGTAATAGCGGTTGTAGGGCTCCTCGCGCACCGAATTCATCGAAAAGCGGAATGAATCCATCCCGGCGTCGCAGAGCAGCCGCACCCGGTCGGGGATCGAGCCGTTCGAGTTGAAATTGACCGTGCCGCGCGAGGTCCCCTTTTTCATGCGGACGGTCGCCTCGGCGATCGTGTCGGTCTGCAGGATCGGGTCTCCCTCGCACCCCTGACCGTAGGAGACGATAGCCTGCTCCGCCTGCTCCAGATGGGGGAGGGCGATCTCGCACAGCTCTTCCGGAGTCGGGACGAAGCCGATCCTCTCATGGTTGGAGGGGCAGCATTCCGACTCCTGCAGGCTTATGCAGCCAAGGCAGGCCGAGTTGCAGGCCGGCGACGTCGGCAGCGGCGCCTCCCAGCGGCGATAGAACAGGTTCTTGGCGGCAAAACAGTGATAGTCTACGGCGCAGCGTGACAGCTGCTCCAGCAGGCGGTTGTCCGGCATCTGCTTCAGCATCTCCCGGACCAGCGGGTCGAGGGTGCGATCGTCGTAATTGGCCGGATTCCAGTTGCTGTTGTTGTCCACCTTGCTGGCAGCTACCACGAAACAGTCACGTTCCTCATCCCAACCGACGGCGGTATACGACCAGAGCGGCAGCAGAGATGTCTTGCGCGAGTAGTCGCAGGCAGGTAGCAGGGTGCGCAGATAGCCGGGGGCCATGAAGGCGGAAACGGCCTGGATGCGCTGGCTCCTCTTCCCCTCCCGCAGCGTCTCGACCGTGATGAAGGCTTTCTTGCGCGGATCCCAGGCAACCGGGGGCATGGACGGCATCGTGAAGAGCCTGCTGTCCTCGGGGAGCGGGATCAGTTCGACATCCTCCGGCAGGGTCGGCACGGTGCCGTTCATACCGGCCATGCATAGCTCGGGGTGGTCGAAAATATTTCCTTTATGATCGGCATACAGCATCTTCGGCAGGCGTCGCGACACGTCGGTGCTCCTGATAATAGAGATATTCTTGAGTCAAAATACCCTATTTCACGCAACGACGCAACGACGCAACGCTTTAAACCATAACCCGGACAATTGGTTTGAGTTTTTAGTTGCGCCGTCGCGTCGTCGCTTAGAGCGCCTACTTTTGGTGCGTGAGACATGTTTTTCTGCGCTATTGTTTTATGATTGCCACAACGGACAAGATGCGGAAGAATGCAGAAAACGCAACGTTTGCAGAGAGGTTTCCCCTATGATCAAAACTATTTTTGCATTTTCAACCGGTATTGTCCTGCTTGCCGCCCAGGCTTTTGCCGCTCCGCCAGTTCCGCTGGAGAACCTGAAACAGCAGCTGACGGCACGTTTTGCCGGAGTTGTTCCGACCATGTGGGGAGAGAGGGTGCCGGGGGTGCGCACCAGGC
>DATNCC010000245.1:0-4527 GCA_035571735.1 Dongiaceae bacterium
CTCAGCATGATCGTTCTTGGCGGACTCGGCAGTATTACCGGCAGTGTCATCGGCGCAACCATACTGTCTGCCGCACCGGAGTTTCTGCGCTTCATGGCTTCCTACCGCATGCTGGTCTACGGCGGACTGCTGGTCTGCATGATGATCTTCCGCCCCAATGGCCTGATGGGGGGCATAAGCTTTACAGGACTGGTACTCCGCGCCTTTGGGCGTAAACCACACCTGAAAATAATCATGGAACAAAAAATTTCTGAAACATCGAGACCCGGCAATGGCGATACTTGAACTGAATAATGTAACTATCCGATTTGGCGGTCTCGTGGCCGTCAACGACGTCAACCTGAAGGTGGAAGAGGGTTCGATCCAGGCTTTGATCGGCCCGAACGGCGCCGGCAAGAGCACGCTCTTCAACCTGATAACCGGCATCTACCGTCCTACCAGCGGGTCAATCTCTTTCAAGGGGAACTCCGTCAGCGGGACTCCTACCTTCAAGATCGCGGCTGCCGGTATCGGCCGCACGTTCCAGAACATCCGGCTGTTTACCGACCTGACGGTGCTGGACAACATCCTGATCGGCGCCCATAGCCGCGGACGGTGGAATCTGGCCGGAGCCCTGATGAAGTTCACCCCCTGGGTGCGCAAAGAGGAGGGGGAACTGCATGATCTGGCAAAAGATTGCCTGCAGATGGTCGACCTGTCCTATCGCTCCTTTGAACTGGCAGGCAACCTTCCCTACGGTGAACAGCGCCGGCTGGAAATTGCACGGGCTCTGGCACTCAAACCTGATCTTCTGCTGCTTGATGAGCCGGCGGCCGGCATGAACCCCCAGGAAAAAGCAGAACTGATGGCAATGGTCCAGCGCATTCGCGCGACCGGCATCACCGTTTTTCTGGTCGAGCATGACATGAAGTTCGTCATGGGGATTTCCGATCGGATTGCCGTTCTTGATTACGGTGAGAAGATCGCCGAGGGTCTTCCGGAAGAGATCAGGCAGAACCCCAAAGTTATCGAAGCATATCTGGGAAAGGGGGCCGGCGATGCTCACGCTTGATCAACTCTACGTAAACTATGGCGCCATAAAAGCGCTGAAAAGCATTTCCTGCCGGGTTGAAAAGGGGGAGATTGTTGCTCTGATCGGTGCCAACGGGGCCGGCAAAACAACCATCCTTAATGCTATTTCCGGGATTGTCCCGACTCTTTCAGGCACGGTAACGTTTCTGGGTGAGGCGATTACCGCCATCCCACCCCACGAGATCGTCAAACGCGGCATATCACAGGTCCCCGAGGGTCGGCGTGTCTTTGCCAATATGTCCGTTCTCGAGAACCTTGAGATGGGCGCCTACATCCGCAATGACAAAAGCGCCATTATCGAGGAGATTGATCAGGTCTTTGCCCGTTTCCCACGTCTGTTCGAAAGGAAGAAACAGCTGGCCAAAACCCTCTCCGGCGGGGAACAGCAGATGCTCGCCATGGGGCGGGCCCTGATGTCCCGTCCCAAACTGCTGCTGCTTGACGAACCGTCAATGGGACTGGCACCGATGCTGGTAGCGCAGATTTTTGCCATTATTCAGGAGATCAACGCCGGCGGAACAACAATCATGCTGGTCGAACAAAACGCCAACATGGCCCTTTCGATTGCCCATCGCGCCTATGTCCTTGAGACCGGTGAAGTCGTTCTGCAGGGTCCTGCTGACGAACTGGCAGCCAACCCGGATGTCCGCAAAGCCTATCTTGGTGAATAAGAGGACCTGCCTGAGTGAGCAATAAACCGATCGTAAACCCCTACCTGGCGGTACTGGTAGGGGTTTTTGCCGTCTCATTCTCCGCCCTCTTTGTCAGACTCACGACCGCACCGGCCCTGATAATCGCCACCTATCGCCTGCTGTTCACTTTCCTGTTCCTGGCTCCCTACGCTCTGCTCCGCAACCGGACTGATCTCTTCTCGATTTCATGGCGGCAGCGGGGTCTGGCGGCAGGCAGCGGCCTCTGTCTGGCTCTGCATCTCGTCACCTGGTTCATCTCGCTTCGCTATACCAGTGTTGCCAGTTCGGTTGTTCTCGTGACCACGCAGCCGGTTTTCGTGGTGATCGGTTCCTGGATCTTTTTCAGAGAGCGGGTAAGCCGACTGGCACTGTGGGGAGGCGTGCTGGCGATGGTCGGCAGCTTTATCATCGGTGCGGCCGATTTCCAGATCGGCAGGGAAGCCTTCTGGGGCGATCTGCTCGCCCTGGCGGCTGCAGTTTTTGTCTCCGGTTATCTCCTCATCGGCCGGCGCTTGCGCGGGACAGTCGCTCTGCCGGTCTACACCTTCTACACCTATGGCAGCAGTGCATTGGCCCTGATCATTGCAAGCGTTGCAACCGGTACTCCATTTGCCCCCTACCCTGCACGCGACTGGATTCTTTTTCTGGCGCTGGCGATTGTCTGCACCGTCATCGGCCACACCGTCTTCAACTGGGTATTGCGCTATGTGCAGGCTTCGGTTGTGTCGGTCAGCGTCCTGGGCGAACCGTTGGGCGCCATCTTGTGGGCTTCCATCTTTTTACGTGAATTTCCCTCGCTGCGACAGGCAATCGGCGCCTGTTTCATCTTTGGCGGTCTGTTTATCTTTACGCGGTTTTCGGCGGGACACGGGACAACGGCTCTTCCTACTGACGTGTCTTCGAAGAGGTGACGGGCGTGCAGAAAACAACAGACATTCAACAAGGTGCAGCGGCAGGGCTAGGGTATGGCATTCTGGCATATCTCATCTGGGGTTTTTTTCCTGTCTACTTCAAAGCGCTTGCCGGGGTGCCGTCACTGCAGGTCGTTTGTCACCGGATCGTATGGTCGGTGTTGTTTCTCTGGTTGATCATAGGGTGGCGTGGTCGATGGGGCATGATCCGGGACACGTTACACGACCGTCGAGCGGTGGCCCTGCTTGCAGTATCGGCTCTGCTGATTGCCACCAATTGGCTGGTGTTTATCATTGCCGTGGGGCATGCCCAGGTCATCCAGTCAAGCCTCGGCTATTTCATTACCCCCTTTGTCAGTGTACTGCTCGGGTTTCTCTTTTTTCAGGAGCGACTGCGTCGACTACAGCTGGTCAGCCTGCTGCTGGCGGCCGTCGGGGTTCTGTTGCTGACGATTCAATACGGCCGTATTCCCTGGGTGGCGATCATACTGGCTCTTACCTTCGGCTCCTACGGCCTGTTCCGCAAGATTGTGACGGTTGATTCGCTGACCGGCCTGACCGTCGAGACGCTGCTGCTCGGCCCGGCGGCACTTGGCTATCTGATCTTTGTCTCGTGGCAGGGTAACGGCGCACTTCCGGTACAGGGAGTACAGACCGGCATCCTGCTGGTGCTGGCCGGTGTCGCGACCTCTGTACCGCTGTTGCTCTTTGCCTCGGCCGCCCGCAGCCTGCGCCTTGCCACGATCGGTTTTCTCCAGTACATCACGCCGACACTTCACTTCCTGCTGGCTGTGCTGCTGTACAAGGAACCGTTTACCCGGGCACACCTGGCCAGCTTCCTGTCTATCTGGAGCGGGCTCTGCTGTTATTCGTATGATGCTTATCGGGGGATGAGAGAAGCCCGACAGATCTCCCGCTTATACAAAGTTTCTCAGGAATGACAAGACAGAATCACGTTGACGTTGGCTTGTCCGGAATGATACTAATTTCAGCTGCACAACCGAATCATATGCATTCTTCTCGATAACGAGCGGAAAATTCCACATTCTGGATTTAGGAGGCGTGAGATGAAAAAATGCTTGAGTCTGTTGGTTCCCTTTCTGTTGGTTTCCCTTGTGCTGTTTTCAACGGCGTTTGCGGCAGATCCCCCGAAAAAAGTCCTGATCGGGGTATCAAAGATCGTAGCACACCCCGCCCTGGATGCCGTTGTGAAAGGCATGCAGGATGAACTGGTCGCTGAAAAAATCAATGTTGAGTATGACGTGCAGAATGCGAACGGCGACATGAATGCCGCGGCCTCCATCGCCACCAAGTTCCAGTCGGAAAAGGTCACTCTGGCTGTCGGTGTCGCCACTCCCACCTCCCAGGCACTTGTGAATACCCTCAAGGGCATTCCGATCGTGTTTACCGCCGTCACCGACCCGGTCAAGGCCGGATTGGTCGCGTCTCTCAAAAAGAGTGACAGGAATGTCACCGGTGTGTCCGACATGACTCCGGTGAAACAGCAGATTGAACTGCTGCTCAAGGTGAAGAAGGTCAAGCGCCTTGGTCATATCTACACCAGCTCCGAAGAAAATGCGGTCGTACTGGCCGGCATTGTCAAGCAGGCCTGCAAGGAACTGGGCATCGAATTCGTGGAAACCACCGTTTCCAAATCCTCCGAGGTGAAGCAGGCGGTCCAGGCCATCATCAGGCGCGTGGATGCATTGTACATCAGTACCGACAACACGGTTGTCTCCGCCATGAGTGCTGTCGCGGACGTGGCCATGAAAGCCAAGGTACCGATCATGTCGGCCGATCCGAGTTCCGCGGAAAACTACCCTGTTCTGGCTGCATGGGGCTTCGATTACTAC
>DATNCC010000246.1:0-30333 GCA_035571735.1 Dongiaceae bacterium
AGGGAGTATGTACTTCCTTTTCAGTGATAATCCTGAATCGCCAACCGTGTTTTCTGGCATATTTAATCGCGGCCTTGAATTTCGGTCGGTACACCTGCCAATTTTCCCGCAGATCATCCCGGTATTTTACCTCGCAAAGCCATGGTTTCATATTAATGGCTGGCCGGAGGTCCTCTCGGAAAGTGACTAGCACGTCAGGTGTATAACTTCGGGCTTTTCCGGCAGAGTCGGTGAATTGAATTTTTACCGGTTGTTCTTTGAAGCGCCTGACATATAGGTCAAACCGTAGTAATTGGTAAAAGTCATTCTCAAGTGTGGATTCAAACCCCACGGAAGGCGTGTCAGCAGTGCTTGCAACGACACCCGTGACATTGCGGTAGTTCTTTGGTATTCTCCTGGCAGGCGGAAGGTTGATTGTCATATCAGCACCTCTTCGCACCATCTATTGTAGATAGAGCAGATAATCGCACGAACTTTTGGCAATTTCGCATATGCTTTTGTAAGAGTATAAATGGAATATTGAGGGTTTACAGGTGGGATTATCGCATAATCTTTTGGAAATGTCAGGCGGCACGACTCCGAAGCCGGGTGAAGTCTCCCTGGCGCACAACGGCGTCCTCTTTCTGGACGAACTCCCCGAATTCAAGAAGAACGTTCTAGAAGTCCTCAGGCAACCGATCGAGGATGGGAAGGTCACCATTTCGCGTTCGCTCCTCTCGCTGACCTATCCGGCCCGCGTCATGCTGGTTGCGGCGATGAATCCCTGCCCCTGCGGCTATCTGTCCGATCCGACCCACCCCTGTACCTGCACACCGGTCGCCATCCATCGCTACCGGTCCCGCATCTCGGGGCCGCTCCTGGACAGGATCGACATCCACATCGAGGTGCCGGCAGTCAAATACCGCGATCTCGCCGACCGTGGCGAGGCCGAGAGCTCGGCCGCGATAGCCCGGCGGGTCGAGGGATCGCGGGAACTGCAGCTGGAGCGCTACAAGGGGACAAAAATCCACTGCAACGCCCAGATGACGCCCCGCTTCATCAAGAAATACTGCGAACTGGACGCGAGCGGCAACCGGATGCTGGAACTGGTCACCGACCGCCTCGGCTTCTCCGCCCGGACCTACACCCGCATCCTCAAGGTGGCCCGCACCATTGCCGACCTCGACGGGAGCAGTTCCATACATGAACAGCACATCGCCGAGGCGATCCAGTATCGCAGTCTTGACAGGAAAACGCAGTGACATTCAAGGATGAATTATGAAGGTTGAAATTTCATAATTCATCCCTCATCCTTCATCCTTAAGAAAGCAGATAGACATGTTATCAAGAAAGCGCATTGTTGCATCGGGTTCGTTATTACTGCTGGCCATTTTCCTCTCTTCCTGTGCCGGGGTCGCGCCGCTTACGGCCGCGCGCCCCAGGGACGAGGCGTTCCGCACCGCTCTGAAACGGGAAACATCGACGCTCAACGTACCGATCGAGGCGGCGACGGACGACCTTGCCAGGGTACTGAACCAGACGGTCCGCAAGGACCTGTACAAGGGCTCGACCGGGACCAGGGGGGTGACCGCGACCGTGCTCCGCAACGGTCCGATCGTCGTCGGGGCCGCCGACGACTACCTGTACGTCACGCTGCCGGTTGCGATGTCTCTGAGCTACGGCATGTTCGAAACGAATGCCATTTCGTTCAAGCTGAAATTCAGGGCCAGGGCCGGGATCACCACGGACTGGCGGCTGCATGCGGATATCAGTTATCTGGGACTGAGCGATCTGCTTGCCGAGGAGGTCGGCCTCGGCCCGCTGTCGTTCAAGCCGCGCAGCATCGTGGAGGGGATTACCCAGCCGGTGCAAAAGATGTTGTCCGACCTGGTCGCACAGAAGATCAACGACCTGTTTCCGTTGAAGGCGCAGGTTGCCAAGGTCTGGAACATGGCGCAAAAACCGGTCCTGCTGGATAAGAACTACAGCGCCTGGCTGAAACTGACCCCGGGCGAGGTGGTGCTGTACCCGCTGTATGCCCGGAACAACCGGGTAAGAGTGAGCGTCGGCATCAGCACCTATGCCGAGCTGGTGGTGGGGCCGGAGCCTGCGAGCCCCCCTCCGCTTCCTCTTCCCCCCCTCAAGCTGGCCACTGCATTCGACAAGACCTTCCGCATCGCCCTGAATGCCGATCTCTTTTACAAGGATCTTCGTGCCGCCGCGGCACCGCTGCTGCTTGGCAAGAAGTTCGATTCCGACGGGAAGAGCATCGTCATCAAGGATTTCGACCTGTATGGCAACGGGGACAAGATCGTCATCAAGCTGCAGACCACGGGAACTCTGGAAGGGGTATTCTATCTGACCGCCAGGCCGGCATTCGACCCGCACACCAACGTCTTTTCCGTGGAGGATGTGGATTTCGACATGCAGACCCAGGATCTGCTGCTGCAGTCGGCCGACTGGTTCCTCCACGGCTCCATCAGGGGGATGATTCAGGAAAAGCTCAATATGAACCTGACCAAGCAACTGGAGCAGAGCCGCCAGATGGCCGGAAAAGCGCTTGCCCGGGTGCAGCTGATGGAACATGTGATTTTGAAGGGGGAAATAAAAAACCTGAAGTTCAGCGATATGATCGTTCAGAAGGATAAAATCTCCGTTCAGGTGTACACTGAGGGGGAGGCGGGAGTATTGTTTCAATAAGGATGAGGGATGAAAGCATGGCGATTCTGAGACAGATAGCCCAGTTGGGGCAGCCGGTCCTGCGGGGGGTGGCGGGACTGGTCGCCGATGCGGCGGACCCTGCCGTCCAGGCGCTTATCGACGACATGCTGGTGACCATGGTGGATGCCAACGGCGTGGGGATCGCCGCTCCGCAGGTATTCGAGCCGCTTTCCCTCTTCATTGTCGCGTCGCGGCCGAATCCGCGCTACCCCGATGCTCCGGAGATGGAGCCGACGGTTATGATCAACCCGGAGATCCTGCTGGTGTCGGACGAGAAGGAGAAGGGATGGGAAGGGTGCCTCAGCATTCCCGGCCTGCGCGGCCTGGTCCCACGGCATGCGCGGATCGGCGTGCGCTACCTGACCCGGGAGGGGGAACTGCGGGAAGTGGAATACGCAGGCTTCCTGGCGCGGGTGTTCCAGCACGAGTTCGACCATGTCAATGGGATGCTGTTCATAGATCGGGTAGAGAGTACCCGGGAGCTGATGTCGGAGAAGGAATATTTAAGGAGTCTACAAAGCCATGAGTGATCTGTTACCGGAGGGAGAAGACCTCCGCCGAGCCGTCAAATGGATATCCGGCAATCTTCAGGAGAACCCCGGCCAGCCGGTCGGACCGCTCGTCCATGAAGCGATCTTCAAATTCGATCTGTCACCCAGGGATGCCGACTTCCTGATCGGGTTTTACGGCAAGAAAAAGGAGTAGCGGGCGCGGTTACTCCCAGAAGATCCCTGTCGGGTCCGCGTCAACCTCACGAACCAGTTTTTCGAGCGTATCCCTGTTTCTACCGGTGGGATACGGCTGCCGCCTGTTTTTCCGGTCATACCAGTACAAGGTCCAGGTACCTGATTCAGGGGTGTATTCAAACTGGGCGATCCTGATCTCATTCCAGATAGCAGGGTCGATGAAGAGCGGGCGGGATTCGCTCAGGACGACACGGTTGCCTCTGGTATCATATTGCAATTTCACCTGATCCGGTATCGTCCGCTGTTCACACAGTTGTCCCAGCAGTGTGTCAACCTGCTGCTGTTCTGTTTCAGATAACGCCATTCGTTCATTCTTCCTTTTGTTCAAAAAGCAGATAGTCTGCCGCTTACCGATGCCGATACTATATCAATTTCCCCCACTATTGAAGCGAAACAAATATTCCCGGCCGCGCTGCAGTCGGTCGTTGCCGGAACTGCTGAAAAAAGGTACTCTAGGGACATGACTACCCACCTTCACATCCTCGCCCGCCGCTGCTGGATCTTCGACCTGGACGGGACGCTGACCGTCCCGGTGCATGATTTCCCTGCCATCCGCTCTGCGCTCGGCATGACGGACAGTGACGCCGACATCCTGCGGTTCCTGGCGTCCCTGCCGCCGGCCGAGGCTGCGGTACGGCACGCCCGGTTGATCGAGATCGAGTATGAGCTGGCCGGCAGGACCGCTGCCGCTCCCGGCGCCGGGCGGCTGCTCGACCGGTTGCTCCGGCGCGGCGCCCGCGTCGGTATCCTCACCCGCAACACGCGGGAGATCGCCCTCCATACCCTGGGGCAGATCGGGCTCAAGGGGTACTTCTCCGCCGCCGACATCCTCGGCCGGGACGAGGCCGCGCCCAAGCCCCATCCGGAGGGGATCGAGATGCTCCTCTCCGCCTGGGGGAGCGTACCTGGCGAGACGGTCATGGTGGGGGACTACCTGTTCGACCTCCAGGTGGGACGCGCCGCCGGCACCGCCACCATCCATGTGGACAGCAGCTGCGCCTTCCGCTGGCCGGAGTTGGCCGACATGTCGGTGGAAACTCTGGAGGAGCTTGTTGACGCGATGTCAGAGGGTGAATGAACGAATATTATCTCCAGGGAGTAAATCATGCCGATTGGAACTGACCCAGACTCCAAAAATCCCTATTCAGAAACCAATTCCCGGCCCCGGATGCACTACGCATGGATGATTGCCGGAGTGACTTTTCTGACATTATTGATAACTGCCGGAATCAGATCGACTCCGGGAATCCTGATCGTTCCCCTGGAACATGAATTCGGCTGGTCCAGAGCAACGATCTCTATAGCGGTTTCGGTCAATCTGCTTCTGTATGGCTTGATGGGCCCTTTTGCCGCGGCTTTTTTCGACAGATTCGGAGTGCGCCGGACCATGGCCGTTGCGCTCCTGCTGCTTGCCCTGGGAGTCAGCTCTACGACGTTGATGACAAAACCGTGGCATATGGTTTTAATCTGGGGTGTAATCGTCGGCTGCGGTGCCGGCATGACTGCGTACAGTCTCAGCGCAACGGTGGTCAATCGATGGTTCACGAAGTCCCAGGGCACCGTTATGGGAGTGTTGACCGCTAGCGCCGCAACCGGCCAGCTGGTATTTTTACCATTCCTGGCAACCCTGTCCCATCATCATGGCTGGCGTGTTGCGGCGACAGCCATTGCATCTGCCGCCCTCGTCGTGTTTCCGCTCGTTGTAATTTTCATGCGGAATTACCCCAGAAACATGGGGCTGTCGCCTTATGGGGAAAAGTCAGGCCGGGACCGTTCGGGAAAGCGGCCAGACGGTCAATCCATTTCAGGCCGCATTGGGTGGCTTGAAGCGTGGATTAAAGTCCAGGGATTTCTGGCTGCTCTCTGGAAGTTTTTTTATCTGCGGAGCCAGCACAAACGGTCTTATCGGCACCCATCTTATCCCGGCGTGTGTTGACCACGGCATCCCTGAAGTTCGAGCGGCCGGTCTCCTGGCCTTCATGGGGATACTCGATCTCTTCGGAACGACTCTTTCGGGATGGCTCTCGGACAGGTACAACAGCCGCTATCTGCTCTGTTGCTATTACGGGCTGCGCGGAGTGTCGCTTCTCGGGCTGCCGTATGCCCTGGGAGGACCGGAGTGGGGTCTTACCGCATTTGCGATATTTTATGGCCTGGATTGGATCGCCACAGTGCCGCCGACTGTACGCCTGACCGCCGATTCTTTTGGTAAGGAAAATGTCGGGATCATGTTCGGCTGGATCTTTGCCAGTCATCAGGTCGGTGCCGCATTGTCAGCCTCTTTTGCAGGGACAGTCCGTACCTACCTCGGTGATTATATGATCGCATTTATTCTGTCGGGCGCGATCTGTATTTTTGCGGCCGGCCTGGTACTACGAATCAACAAGGGCAAGATTCCCGAATGCGTTGAAAATGAGAACATTGATCCACGTGCCGGCCTCGATGCAATCAGCTGACAGTTATTGTTTGAAGCGACCCGGCAAAAAATGACGAAATTGCTGCAGTTTGAGCAGGCCCGATCATCGAATATATCCTAGATATTTGATAATTCTTGGATTATATTGCGTATCGGCTTGTTGGCCCCGAAGCCTGGACAGGAAATTCGATGAGCAAGATACTTGTTACCGGCGCCGCCGGATTTATTGGTTTTCATCTTGTACAGCGTCTGCTTCGGCAGGGGCACAAGGTTACCGGCTTTGACAACCTGAATGACTACTATGACGTTTCCCTTAAAGAGGATCGGCGTGCCATCCTGGGAGGGATGGACGGCTTTACGTTTGTTCGGGGCGCTTTGGAGGATCGATCGCGTGTCGAACGTCTGTTCGAGACCGGGCAGTTCGACTACGTCATCAATCTTGCCGCTCAGGCGGGGGTCCGCTATTCCCTCCAGAACCCTTATGCCTATATCGACAGCAATATTTCCGGATTCCTGAATATTCTGGAAGGGTGTCGCCGGACAGGCGTCAAGCATCTGGTGTATGCTTCGTCGAGTTCCGTTTATGGGGCCAATGCCACGGTGCCGTTTTCAGAGCATCATTCCGTTGCCCACCCGGTGTCGCTTTATGCGGCTACCAAAAAGTCCAACGAACTGATGGCGCACACATATTCGCACCTGTTTGACCTTCCGGTTACCGGCCTGAGATTTTTCACCGTGTATGGACCCTGGGGCCGGCCGGATATGGCCTATTTCTCCTTTACCAAAGCCATCCTGGAAGGGCGCTCGATCGATGTATTCAACCATGGCCGGATGCAGCGGGACTTCACCTACATTGATGATATCATCGAGGGGGTAGTCCGGGTGATGGATCACATCCCGCGTCCCGATCCCTCCTGGAACGCCGAGAAGCCCGACCCGGCTACGGGCTCCGCGCCATATCGGATCTATAACATCGGCAATCACCAGCCGGTTGAGCTCGGCCGATTTATTGAAGTGCTGGAAGAGTGTCTTGGCAAAAAAGCGGAAAAAAATCTTCTTCCGATGCAGCCGGGCGAGGTGCTCGTCACGTGCGCCGATGTAACCGATCTGGCGGATGCGGTTGGGTTCAGACCGGATACAAGCATCGAAGACGGCCTTGCGAGGTTTGTTGACTGGTACCGCGATTATTATGGGCCATTCTGAGTGATGGTTCGCTGCCGTGCGGTTCTCTACCGCATATAAGGTATTGCATGTTGTGTATGAGGTATCAATGGCCGGGCTGTCAATGGCTGGCTTTAGGCAAAATCGTTAAAAAACAGCTTGTTGTGAATTTTAATTATTTTGGCACGCCGTCTGCAATAATTAAAATCAAACACATTCCCTTTGGAGGTAGTACAAATGAAAAAAGTTCTGTCCACAATCGTTGCCGCCCTCGTAGCTGTTTCTTTCTCCGCCGTAGTTTTCGCTGCTGATGCTGCCAAGCCTGCTGCTGCTCCTGCTGAAGCTGCCGCTCCTGCTGCTGAAGCAAAGAAAGAAGCAAAGCCTGCTAAGAAAGCAAAAAAAGCAAAAAAAGCAAAAAAAGCAGAGAAGAAAGAAGAAGCTAAGCCTGCTGAAGCTGCTCCTGCTGCAAAGTAATTCGCTTTTAGCGAACGCTGAAAAAAGCCGCATCGAAAGATGCGGCTTTTTTTGTGCTTGCCGAGGTAGTATGATGAAAGTCAATGTATGCATCTAAAAAATTACTTCTAAAGAGGCCTCATAAAATTATGGCTGATCAGATTGTTCGGGCATTATGCCTGTCTGGCGGTATCAGGGTGCTCGTGTGCGATGCCGGTGAGCTGGCGCGTGAAATATGTGCGCTGCAACAGGCATCGACAACTGCAAGTATTGCGCTTTCCAGGGGACTCGCGGGCGGTGCTTTGATGGGCGCCCTTCTCAAGGACGGGCAGCGGACCGCCCTCAAGTTTGAGGGGAACGGCCCGCTTCGCAAGATGATTATTGAAGCGGACTGCGATGGCGCGGTGCGCGGTTGTGTCGGTAATCCGGCCGCCGATCTCGAACCGGTGCATGGAAAATGGAATGTAGCGGGACTGATCGGCCGGGCGGGTTTTCTGACGGTTTCCAAGGATCTGGGTAGAGGAGGACAACCGTACCAGGGTGTGGTACAACTGGTCAGCAGTGAGGTCGGCGAGGATCTGGCTTACTATCTGACCGACTCCGAGCAGACCCCTTCCGCGGTCGGGCTGGGTGCAACCCTTGCCGAAGACGGGTTTGTCGCCACGTGCTGCGGTTTTCTGGTCCAGGCGCTGCCAAAGGCGGATGCCGGCGAAATAGATAAGATCATGGCGCGGATCGCCGGTCTGCCGCCATTGTCCGAACTGCTCAATGCTGGAGGGGCGGTCTCGGTAGTTGGGGCGATTTTCGGTGATATACCATATACGATCCTTGAATCTCATGAGATCTTCTTCCGGTGCGGCTGCGGGCAGGAAAAGGTCGAGCGCGCCCTGCTCTCTCTGGGGAGTGATGAGCTGCGGGATATGCGGCTGAAGGAGAGCGGTGCTGAAGTGACCTGCGAATTCTGCCGCAAAAAATACACTCTGAGCGCGGCTGAACTGGACAACCTTATCGTCCTGGCTTCGGAACAGTCCGGGAACTAGCGTGCCGACCATATTAGTGACAATTGCCTACGACGGTACGAACTATTCCGGCTGGCAGGTGCAGCCAAACGGACTGGCGGTGCAGCAGGTCGTTGAGAATGCGCTTGAACAATTGCTGGAGGAACGCGTCCAGGTGCGTTCATCCGGTCGAACCGATGCCGGCGTGCATGCCCGTGCCATGGCGGCTTCCTTCAGTACGAGCCGGGACCTCCCGCTGCGGGCTTTTGTGGAGGGTGCGAACCGGTTTCTTCCGGCTGATGTGGCCATCCAGAGCGCCCGCATTGTTCCCGAGGGGTTCAAGCCGATTACCATGGCACATGCCAAGCAGTACCGCTATACCATCATCAATTCATCCGTTCGTTCGCCTCTCGACAGGCAGTACAGCTGGCAGGTGCGGGAACCGCTCGATCTTGACGCGATGGAGGCAGCAGCCGGCCGGTTTGTCGGCAGACACGATTTTGCCGCGTTCCGCGCTTCTAACTGTGTTGCAAAGACCACGGTCAGGCGGATTGATTCCGTTCGGATTACGTGCCAGGGAGCCCGAATTACCATTGATGTCACCGGTGGGGGATTT
The DNA here is from genome assembly GCA_035571735.1 of Dongiaceae bacterium. GTDB lineage: Bacteria > Desulfobacterota > Desulfuromonadia > Geobacterales > Pseudopelobacteraceae > JACRCG01. Next base: position 9,091 of record DATNCC010000246.1, read on the forward strand.
CTGAAAAACATGGTGCGCGTCATGGTCGGCACACTTGTCGATATCGGAAAGGGGCGCTTTGTGCCTTCAGACATTGACAGGCTGCTTGAGGGGGGGGATAGAAGAAAGGCCGGCAGTACGGCTCCGGCCTGCGGGTTATGCCTTATGCAGGTGGTGTATCCCGACCTTGATAAACAGGAATAAGTGCGTTAACGAAGTTATTTTCTGCCCAGAAAATCACTTCTAACTTACTAAGGAATTTATTTCTCCGTCAGCAGACGCTTGATCGACTGTTCCAGCGTGCTGCCCTTTTCGTCGGAAAAGCCACGGTAAACCTCGACAACTTTTCCTTTTTTGTCGATCAGGTACATGATCGGCACAGACCGGACGCCAAAATCTGACTGAGCCGAATCTCCCGCCAACGCAACCGGATAATTGACCCGGAACTCGTCGGTGAACGATTTGACACCCCGCTCTCCATCCTCATCAACACTCAGGCCGAGTATCTGAAGACCCTGCTTGCCGTACTTTCGGTTCATCTCTACCAGATGCGGAATCGACTGGCGGCATGGCTGGCACCAGGTGGCAAAAAAATCAATTATAAGTACGTACCCGCGATAATTGTCCTGGGATATCGTCTGTCCGGTGGTGGAGATAACCTTGAAGTTCGGAGCGGGTTGCCCCGGTCGGGGAGCCGCATCAACCGGTCCGGCAGCAGACAGGAGTGATGCGGCGATTGTGACCAGCAGAATATTTTTGAAAGGCGGGAAGGAGCTCATTTCCCCTAGAGCGCTTTGGCGATCAGAGCGTCAAGCTGAGATTTCGGTACTGCTCCGACAACCTGGTCGAGCACCGCGCCATCCTTGAACAAAATCATGGTAGGGATGCCCCGAACACCATATTTTCCCGGAGTCGCCTGGTTCTCATCGACATTTACCTTGCCAACCTTCACTTTCCCGACATATTCATCGGCAATGGTATCAACAAGAGGTGCTATCGCCTTGCACGGCGCACACCATGTAGCCCAAAAATCAACGAGTACCGGGATGGCGGACTGCAGCACCTCACGGTCGAAGTTTGCATCGGAAAATGCGAGAACGTTTTCACTGGCCATCTGGAAAATCTCCTTTGAGTGCATAGTAATCTAGATAGAGAATGATATACGAGACAATGAAAAAATCAAGAATAAACTGGGTGCCTTTATATTGTGCGCTCATAACGTTGAAAAGCGGGCAAGAGGAGAGTATGATGGCTGCCGGTGGAGGAACGGGGCATGTCAACGCTGGCGCTGAACATTCGGATGTACGGCAAACTCGCGGTTATCATCGGGGGCGGCGCGGTTGCACTGCGCAAGCTCCGCTCCCTGCTGGCAGCCGGCGCTTCTATCAGGCTGGTTGCCACGACTGTCTGCCCTGAAATTGCCGCCCTGCAAGATTCCGGCGAGATCGAAGTAAGAGTCGGCAATTACCGCGTTGCAGATCTGGACGATGCGTTTCTGGTGATCGCAGCGACCGATAATTCCCTGGTAAACGAACAGGTTTCCGCCGATGCGCGCGGGCGGAGGATTCTTGCCGCTGTTGCAGACAATCCCGCCGCGGGAGATTGCACATTTCCGGCAATCCTGCAGCGCGGCGATCTTGAAATAGCGGTTTCAACCGGCGGCCGCTGTCCGACGTTTGCTGTTGATGTGCGCGATGGTATAGCAGAACATATCGGTCCTGAATACGGAACGATCCTTGACAGGTTGGCGGAAGAACGAGAAAAGCTGTTGACGAACGGGAGTCCCAGCACATACAATACCAAGGTTTTACACTCGCTTTCCAGGCGTTTGCTCGCCGGGCTCACTGAACGCAAGGAATCACTGCCATGACACATCTGTTTTTCTTTCTGACTGTGGCTTTATACAGCTGTGCTACCGCTGCATATCTTGCCTGTCTCGTGCGCACGTCGCCACTGCTGACACGCTGGGCCGGTCGCATGCTGGCGGCCGGCTTCACGGCACACCTGCTGTCGACAATCCATCTGGCCAGCAAGATGAAATATCTCCCGCTTACCAACATGCAGGAATCGTTGTCGTTTTTTAGCCTTGCAATAGTTGGCGGCTTTATTTTTTTCGAGCGCAAATACAAAGTCACTACGCTCGGGTCTTTTATTACGCCGGTTGCGCTCATGATGCTGTTGGCTTCAAGTTCCCTGCATGCGGAGGCGCGCCAGCTGCCGCCGGTTTTGCAGAGCAACTGGTTCTGGATTCATGCGCTGCTGGCTTTTGCCAGTTATGCCTGCTTCACCATCGCCGCCGGCGTAGCCGTCATGTACCTGATCCAGCGTTATTTCCTCAAAACGAAACATCTGGGAGCGCTCTTCCAGAAACTTCCTTCACTGGAAACGATGGACGAGATCAGCTATCGCTGTCTGACCGTTGGCTTCCCGCTATTGACGGTTGCCATCATATCCGGCTCCATCTGGTCCGAGCAGGCCATGGGAAGCTACTGGGTCTGGGACCACAAGCAGACCTGGTCGCTGATCATCTGGTTTATCTATGCGGCGCTTCTGCATGGCCGGCTTACCATCGGCTGGCGCGGAAAGAGGGCTGCAATCCTGTCAATTTTCGGTTTCATCGTAGTGTTGTTTACGTTTTTGCTTATGAAGCATAGTATCGTCTGGTAGCCCCGCTTCCAGTAATTTAATTAATTATCCTGGACTGTTCTCGATCATGAATATCATCGTTGTCGGCCTCTCTCACAAAACAGCTACAGTCGAAATTCGTGAAAAGGTGGCGTTTTCTCCCAATCAGATTGAAAAGCCGCTCGGCGAACTGGTCAGGCTTGATGGTATTATTGAGGGGGTGATCGTTTCTACCTGCAACCGGGTCGAGATTTATGCCACAACCCGCGATATCGCCGGCGGCATAGCCCGCATAAAACGGTTTATGGCCGACTATCATCATCTGGCATTTGAAATGCTCGAACCGCACCTGTACAGTTACCATGCCGAGTCCGCCATCCGCCACGTATTCCGGGTGGCTTCAAGTCTGGATTCGATGGTTGTCGGCGAACCGCAGATTCTGGGGCAGATAAAAACCTCATACGGCTATGCGGCTGAATTCAAGTCTTCCGGGATTATTCTCAATCGTTTTCTTCACAAGGCATTTTCGGTTGCCAAGCGGGTGCGAACTGAAACGAAAATTGCTTCTTCCGCCGTTTCCGTTGCGTTTGCCGCCGTAGAGCTGGCAAAAAAAATTCTGGGAGACCTGTCTGACAAGACCGTCATGCTGATCGGAGCCGGTGAAATGTGCGAGCTGGCCGCCAAGCACTTTCTTAACAGCGGCGCGAAGGGAGTGATGGTCACCAATCGTACCTTCGAGCGGGCAGAGCGTCTGGCTGAGGAGTTCGGCGGCGAGGCGGTCCCTTTCGAGTCATTCCTTGAGCATCTTCATCGGGCGGACATTGTGCTGTCGTCTACCGGAGCCCCGCACTGCATCATCGGGCCGAAGGACGCCGTAGAGGTCATCAAACGGCGCAGATTCAAGCCGATCTTTTTCATTGATATAGCCGTGCCCCGTGATATCGATCCCAAGGTTGACGATGTCGAGAACGCCTACCTCTTTACCGTTGACCACCTGCAGGAGATCGTTCAGGCAAATCTGGCCCAGCGCAGTCTGGAAGCTGAAAAAGCCGAGGAGATAATCGAACAGGAGATCGGCCAGTTTCACAAATGGCTTTCGACGCTGGAAGTGACCCCCACCATTGTCGCCCTGCGTAACCGCTTCGATGAGATTCGCAGGGTCGAGCTTGACAAGACCATTTCCGGGTGGAAGGAGCTGCCGCCTGATGCCGAGAAACGTCTGGAAGCGCTTACGGTTGCGATGATGAACAAGCTGCTTCACGCACCGACAGCTACCCTCAAACAGTCCGGTCAGGGGGGGCGGGTTGACTTGTACGTCGATGCCTTGCGCCAGCTGTTCGGGCTGGAAGCGTTGCAGCGGGACGATGAAGAATTTGAGCTGGAAGAATAACGGTACCCTGATTTACTGACTACTCATGAGAGAAATGGAGAACTGTATGCCCCCAAAGAAGTTACGTATCGGAACCCGCGCCAGCCAGCTGGCGCTCTGGCAGGCCAACTGGGTCAAGTCTGAACTTGAGAAGCGCTATCCCGGCATGGAAGTCACGCTGACCAAGATCAAGACTATTGGTGACAAGATCCTGGATGTCCCCCTGGCACAGGTTGGCGGCAAGGGGCTCTTTGTCAAGGAGATTGAAGAGGCCATGCTGCGGGACGAGATCGACATCGCGGTGCACAGCATGAAGGACGTACCGACCGACTTTCCGGAAGGATTGGGGCTGTACTGCATTACCGAACGCGAGGATCCGCGTGATGCCGTGATCTCGCGCAATGTAAAATTTGCCGATCTGCCGCAGGGAGCCCGCATCGGCACCAGCGCCCTGCGCCGCCAGGCCCAGCTCCTGAAAGTGCGCCCTGATCTGCAGATGGTAATTATTCGCGGCAACGTAGAGACCCGTATCAGAAAACTGACCGAAGACAACCTGGATGCGGTCATTCTGGCTGCCGCCGGTCTAAAACGCCTCGGTTTCACCGAGAAGGTGGCCGAATATCTGGACGTCGACTTCTCCATTCCGGCCATCGGCCAGGGTGCCCTGGGGATCGAATGCCGTCTGGCCGATCCGGTCATAACCGAGACGATAGCATTCTTCAATCATGCCGACACCAGTTACGCGGTCCGTGCCGAACGCGCCCTTCTCAAGCGTTGCGAAGGTGGCTGCCAGGTGCCGATAGCCGCTCACGGAACGGTCGCTGGCGGTGAGCTGCGGCTGGTCGGTTTTATCGCTGCCGTCGACGGCCAGCGTTCAGTTCGCGGCGAGATCAGCGGCCCCGTAGCCGAAAGTGAGCAATTGGGAATCCGCCTTGCCGATCAGTTGCTGGCCGAAGGAGGCAAGGCGATTCTGGAGGAGGTATATCAGAGGTCGATCGGTGAATAACGGAATCGTATATCTGGTGGGTGCCGGCCCCGGTGCCCCGTCCCTGATCACGCTACGCGGCGTGGAATGCCTGGCAAGAGCCGACGTGGTCGTCTATGACTATCTGGCGAACGAACAGCTGCTGAACCACGCCCCGGAGAGTGCCGAGCGCATTTATGCCGGCAAGATCGGGGGGCGCCACAATCAGGGCCAGGACGAGATAAACAACCTGCTGGTTGCAAAAGCCGCAACCGGAAAGGTTGTCGTCCGCCTCAAGGGGGGTGACCCTTTTGTGTTTGGCCGGGGTGGGGAAGAGTGCGAGGCGCTGCGTGAGGCCGGTATCCCCTTTGAGGTTGTTCCCGGGGTCACCGCCGCGTTCGGGGCCTCTGCATACTCCGGGATACCGCTTACCCACCGGGATATAACCGCTTCGGTTGCGTTTGTCACCGGACAGGAAGGGAAGGACAAGGATGAATCAAACATCGACTGGGGCCGTCTTTCATTAGGGGGCGGCACGGTGGTGTTTTATATGGGTATTACCACCCTGCGGCGCAATATGCAGCGCATGATGGAACATGGCAGATCTCCTGATACGCCGGTGGCCCTGGTCCGCTGGGCCACAACCGCCTGCCAGCAGGTGCTGGTCGGCACATTGGCCGATATTGCCGACAGGGCCGAAGAACATGGCTTCAAACCGCCGTCAATTACCATTGTCGGCGAAGTGGTGGCGTTGCGGGAGAAGCTGCAATGGTTTGACAAGCGGCCGCTCTGCGGAAAGAAAATCATCGTCACCAGAGCTGCCGAGCAGGCCGGCGAGTTCTCCGCCAAGCTGGCGGTGCGCGGTGCAACGGTGCTGGAATGTCCTACCATCCAATTGGTTGGGCCGGAGAGCTGGCAGTTGCTTGACCTGGCTATTCGTGAATTGCCGGGATATGACTGGCTGGTGCTGACATCGGGAAATGCGGTGCGCTACTTTTTTCAGCGGCTGGATGAGTTGGGCCTGGATACCAGAGCTCTGGCATGCTGCAGGATTTGTGCGGTCGGACCCAAGACAGCCGATGAGATCCGCTCGTTCGGCATAAAGCCGGATCTGGTGCCGACCGACTATAAAGCCGAGGGGGTGGTTGAAGAATTCTCACGTCTGGATATGCATGGCAGCCGGGTACTTTTCCCCCGTGCCGACAAGGCGCGCGACATTATCCCGCGAGAACTGAAGCGGATGGGGGCTCATGTGGACAGTCCGGTGGCGTATCGCAACATCTTTCCGGAGCGGCTTCCTCCCGAGACCCTGTTTGCCCTGGAAAAGCGCTCGGTAGACTGCATCACATTCACGTCGTCATCAACTGTACAAAATCTGGCCGCCATGCTGGGAGAAGAGTTGATGCTGGATATGCTGAAAGGGGTAGCCGTCGCGTCAATCGGCCCGATAACTTCAAAAAGCTGTCGCGACCTGGGTCTGCGGGTTGATATCGAGCCGCAATCCCACACACTGGACGACCTGGCCGAGGCGCTCGAAGCACATTTCAGTTGAGGCGGTTGTTTTAGCTTCTGATATGGAAAAGGCCCTGCATCTGCAGGGCCTTTTTGCGTTTCATAGTGTGTCAGGGGAAGCTATACCAGTTCCAGTGCGCTGAAGAAATAAGGGATTTCAAAAGCAGCGGTTTCAGGAGCGTCGGAACCGTGGGATGAATTTTCCTCGATGTTGACGGCGAAATCCTTGCGGATCGTTCCCGGCTCGGCATTGGCAGGGTTGGTTGCGCCCATGAGGGTGCGCCAGTCGGCGATGGCGTTTTCTTTTTCCAGGCAGAGTACGATTACCGGACTGCGGGACATGAAGGCGCACAGGTCATTGAAAAAAGGGCGCTCACTGTGTACATAGTAGAAGCCCTCGGCCTGCTTCCTGGTCAGCTGGATTTTTTTCATGCCGGCGATGGTGAAGCCCTTCTCTTCGATTCTGGCCAGGATCTTGCCGGCCAGCTTGCGCTCGACCGCGTCCGGTTTGATGATTGCGAATGTACGTTCCATGATGGTTCCTCCGAAAGATATCTGAAAATTTGAACACTCCTGATATCACTTCAGGTGTCCATTTGTCAAGTTTTTAGGGTTTTTATACGTCGTTCCGGTTTTTTGTGCTTGCAAAATAAAAATGGAGATGATAAGAAAACAGTTCACTTGCCCGGGTGGTGGAATTGGTAGACACGCAAGATTCAGGTTCTTGTGCTCGCAAGGGTGTGCTAGTTCGAGTCTAGTCCCGGGCACCACAAACAAATAAAGGTTTCCGGCAACTGCCGGGAACCTTTTTTTGTTGGACTCGTTGATGTCAGTCGCTCAACGATTCAGCGGAATTGGCACAGATCTGAATTTACTGCCAGGTCAGCACGAAGGCCCTCAACTTTCCACCCTTCTCATCACGGTAAAACACGACTTTTATATTTTCCGCAATATGACCGCGCTGAATCTCGTATCCCTCTTTTTTCTCGGATGAATCAATGGCAAGGACCGGTTTTTTTGTAACCTGCCGCAGTACCGCCTTCATGAATGATTCCGGTACTCCCTCCCCGCCCCGGTCAATTGCCTGAATGGCCTTGATTGTCTTGGCCTCGCGCAGCACCTTGAATTCGGTGACTTGTCCCTTGTATCGTTCCCAACCCGGGTTGGCTGCGCTGTACTGTTTGTCCAGGCCATAGCGCGGAACAAAATCAGGAAGGGCCGTAAGTCGCGACACGGAAGGCGATGAGGCGGCCGGGGCCTTCGCGCCGCGGTTTTCGGCGATGGCGGTCAGCATGGCCTTGTCGCTCATCTGGTCCTGAACCTGGGGAGCTGCCGGAGGCGCGACGGCAGTAACAGCCGGTGTTTTAGCTTGTGCAGGTTGAGCAGGCGCTGGAGCGCTCTGGGAAGGGGTCTGTGCGGCAGGTGCCGCAGCGACCGTTGGAACTGTTGTTTTGGTTGTGGCTGGAGCCGGTTTTGGAGCCGGACCCTTCTGCTGCAAGTACGTTATCACAATGACCGCGATGACTACCGGTGCCAGCCAGAGCAGAAAAGAGCCTCTTTTTGAGCGGGCCGGTTTGGTTTCCACGGTTTCTATGCTCTCGGTATTCCACTCCTGGGTCATAGCCGGAGACGCCTGCTCGAGCGTTTCGGGTTCAGGTGTATTGCTGACCGCACTGTCAAATGAGCTGGTGAATTCGGAATAAACCGATAAACGCTGGCGGGGAGCGTAGGTAATTCCCTGCTCCTCCAGAGATAGTTCGGGGGAGGCCGGCGTAGTAACCTGAAGTTGCATCTCGCCGGCAACCTGTTGCGGTGGAGCTTCCGCGGAATCCGGCGGGCTGCCGGAGATGGCAGATGATGGTGCGCTGATTACCGGCTGCGGTTTGAAATCGGCAGTTGCGGACGGCTCCGGTGAGGCGGATTCCCCGTCTTTCTTCGGCTTGCCTAGAAGTGCGGCAAGAAGGTTCTGAAGCTCGGTTAACAGCTGGCTGTCTTCTGCCGAAGTATCGAGCCACCCCTGATACGGCTTCAGGATCGCGTCGTTTATCTGGCCGGGTGCAGCCAGCAGAATAAAGCGTGACCGCTTGCGCCCCAACTGTTTTTTCAGGTGCATGAGCAATATATCGGCCGAGAGTCCCGATAAATGGGTCTGAACAAATACCACATCAGGTTTCTCGATTGCGATCTCTTCGCCGCCCTTCTCAAGGTTATTAACGACGCGGAGACGGATATTTCTGTCTTCGGTCAGGCGGCCGAATATTTTTCTCAAACGCGCCACATCGGTAATTAATAGCAGATTGCTCACAAGGGACCCCTTTACCTGAAATTGGCCCATTGTACGGTATGAAAGTGCGGTAATCAACATTTATGATGTTTAAGAGGACTCGGATGTTGAATTATAAGATCAGCCATGTATTTAACCTGAATCCGTGACGCCTCCGTGCCTGTAACTTACGGGATTTCATGATTAATTGGCCGAGAAGCGGAGGGCGCCTGACAATACATGCTTGTTCCGGCGCAAGCGACGGGCAGCTCCGGCATTCCGCGCATTCCGGCACTCCGCCGTCACGGATTCAGACATAGGTTTAAATATGCCTGACAAGATCCTTGTTCATATGCTTTTAGTTTGACAAAACAGTGCGGTGAAAATTATTATAGCAAGATTCGGAATCGTATGTGATCTTATGGAGGAATTATGGGCAAAACGTATAAAATAGCGGTTCTGGCGGGCGATGGTATCGGTCCGGAGGTTATGACCGAAGCGCTTAACGTTCTTGATGCGATTGAGAAAAAATTTGACGTAACCTTTACACGTACCGCTGCCAATGTCGGAGGAGCCGGCATCGACAACGAAGGCAAGGCGCTTCCCCAGAGTACGGTTGATATCTGCAAGGCCTCCGATGCTATTCTGTTCGGTTCGGTCGGCGGGCCGAAGTGGGAGACTCTGCCGCCTGACGAACAGCCTGAACGCGGGGCTCTTCTGCCTCTCCGGAAGATATTCGGCCTGTATGCAAACCTGCGCCCCGCCATTATCTTCCCCTCGCTGACGGGAGCGTCATCGCTCAAGGAAGAGGTGATCGGCGGCGGGTTCAATATCCTAGTCATCCGTGAACTGACCGGAGGCATCTACTTCTCCCTGCCGAAAGGTATAGAGGGGGTCGGACGGGAGCGGGTCGGAGTTGACACAATGCGCTACAGCGTTCCTGAGATCGAACGGATAACGCATGTGGCGTTCCAGGCCGCAAGAAAGCGGGGCAAGAAAGTCTGCTCCATCGACAAGGCCAACGTGCTGTCAACGTCGGTGCTGTGGCGCGAGATTGTGATCGGTATAGCCAAAGAGTATCCGGATGTCGAACTGTCCCACATGTACGTCGATAATGCCGCCATGCAGCTTGTAAAATGGCCGAAGCAGTTCGATGTAATCCTGTGTGAAAACATGTTCGGCGACATCCTCTCTGATGAGGCCGCCATGCTGACCGGATCTCTCGGGATGCTTCCCTCCGCATCCCTGGCGGAAGGGACCTTCGGCATGTATGAGCCTTCCGGCGGCTCGGCTCCGGACATCGCAGGGCAGGGCATCGCCAACCCCATCGCCCAGATTCTCTCGGCCGCAATGATGCTCAAGTTCTCGTTCGGGATGCAGGATGCCGCGGATGCCATTGACAACGCCGTGGCAAGAGTACTGGATCAGGGGTATCGCACCGCCGACATCTACCAGAAGAAGGCTGGCGAAAAACTGGTGAATACGAAGGAAATGGGTGCAGCAATAATCGCGAATCTGTAGGGTTTTACCCTCCAAACTTACTAATAGTTAGAAAAGGAATTGAGACTATGAAAGTCGGAATCGTTGGATGGCGCGGTATGGTTGGTTCGGTTCTCATGCAGCGGATGCAGGAGGAAAACGACTTTGCCCTGGGTTTTGAACCGGTATTTTTCACCACCTCTCAGGCCGGACAGCCGGCGCCGATGAACGCGGGCACCCTGAAGGATGCCTCGGACATCGCCGAGCTCAAGAAACTCGACGTGATCATCACCTGCCAGGGGGGGGATTACACCAAGGCGGTTCACCCCGAACTGCGCAAGCAGGGATGGAACGGCTACTGGATCGATGCCGCCAGCACCCTGCGGATGGAGCCGAATGCCGTCATTATCCTCGATCCGGTTAACCGCGGCGTGATCGATGCCGCACTGGCCAAGGGAGAGAAGGATTTCATCGGCGGCAACTGCACCGTCAGCCTGATGCTGATGGCTTTGGGCGGACTGTTCCGCGCCAATGCTGTGGAATGGATCAGCTCCATGACCTATCAGGCGGCAAGCGGCGCCGGTGCCCCCAACATGCGGGAACTGCTGGCGCAGAAGGGTGTTCTGCACGGTGTCGTCGCCGAAGAGTTGAAAAATCCGGGTTCTGCTATTCTGGAGATCGACCGGAAGGTCACCGCGGCTCTGCGGGACGGCTCCATGCCGACCAAGGAGTTCGGTTTCCCGCTGGCCGGCAATGTGCTCCCCTGGATCGACCGCGAGGTTGAGGACGGCCAGAGCCGTGAAGAGTGGAAGGGGTTTGCCGAGACCAACAAGATCCTTGGCACAAAGACTCCGATCCCGGTGGACGGCATCTGTGTCCGGGTCGGCGCCATGCGCTGCCACAGCCAGGCGTTGACGATCAAGTTGAACAAGGATCTCCCGATCGCCGAGATCGAAACCCTGATCAAGAATGATAACCAGTGGGTCAAACTGATCCCGAACACCAAGGCCGAAACCCTGGCTGGGCTCACCCCGGCGGCGGTCTCTGGTACCCTGACGGTGCCGATAGGCCGCGTGCGCAAGATGAAGATGGGGCCGCAGTACGTGTCGGCCTTTACCTGCGGCGATCAGCTTCTGTGGGGGGCGGCGGAGCCGTTGCGCCGGATGCTGCGTATTCTGCTGGATAAATAGATGGAACGGTTATTTTCCGAGATAGCTGCGTAAGTCTTCGTCGGCACTTGTGACTCGGACTGACGTCCGCCCCCTGCGGGGCGCTTCGCGGTCCAATTTCGCTGGCGAAATTGTGCGGCGGATAGCAGACCTCCGCGCACCGACTCGACAGCCTTGCTCTCACGAAAAATCCCTCGTCCCAATAACCCCTCTGAAAACGCCCCATCTTGGGGCGTTTTCACTTTGTGAGAACTTATGAAGCTGCAAACAAAAAAACCCGAACTCCTCGCTCCGGCCGGCTCGCTGGAATCATTTTTCGCCGCCATGGAAAAAGGGGCCGATGCCGTGTACGCGGGGCTGCAGGAGTTCTCGGCTCGTGCCCGCGCCAAGAATTTCTCGTTGACCCAGATGGAGCGGATGCTGGCCTATGCCCATAGCCAAAACCGGAAGATTTACGTCACCCTCAATACTTTGGTGAAAGAAAAGGAGTTGCCGCAGCTGGTGGATACGCTGGCCGCCCTGGCAGGGATGCGGGTCGATGGCGTGATCCTGCAGGATCTGGCGGTGGCGCGGCTGATCAGGAATCACTTCCCCTCCATCCCGCTGCACGCCTCAACCCAGATGACGATCCACAACACTCCGGGCGTCAAGATGCTGGAGGAGCTCGGTTTTCAGCGGGCCGTGCTGGCACGCGAGCTGGCGGTTGACGAGATTGCCGCCATCGCCGCTTCCACACCGGTGGAGATAGAATGTTTCGTCCATGGCGCCCTCTGCTTCTCAATCTCGGGACAATGCTTTTTCTCTTCCCTGCTGGGTGGCCACAGCGGAAATCGCGGCCGGTGCGCCCAGCCCTGCCGCCGCCTTTACAGCCATCGCGGCAAGGAGGGGCACTACTTTTCCACCAGCGACCTGTCGGCCATCGACCTCGTGCCGGATCTGATAAGGGCCGGGGTCAAATCGCTCAAGATCGAGGGAAGGATGAAATCGGCCGAGTATGTTGCCACCGTGGTCGAGGCCTACCGCACCGTGCTGGATGCCCCGGAAAAATCATACAAGGAAGCGCTGACGGCCGCCAAGGGGTTGCTGAAATATTCATTCGGCCGCACGCCGACCAAGGGTTTTCTGGCCTCGCAGCAACCGGATGACATTGCAAATCCATGGCAGAAGGGGGGAACCGGGCGTTTTATCGGCCAGATCAAGAGCATCAAGGGGAAGAACCTGATCTTTGAAACCAGGGATGCGCTGCACGTCGGGGACCGTCTGCGGGCGCAGCCCAAAAGTGACATGGCCGGTCAGGCCTGGACACTCCGCGAGATGGTTTTCAATCGAAGGAAGTGCATGGAGGCTCCGGCCGGAAGCCTGGTGGAGGTTGAGACCCCTTTCAGTTTCTCGGTCGGGGATTCGATCTACAAGGTCTCATCCAAGGAAGCATATACCCTGAGTGACAGCGCCTGCCAGCGCCGACTCGAGGGAGGGCAGGGGGACCGGCTCCCCTGCAGGCTGGTCGTTTCAATGAAGGACGAACAGCTTCATATCTCCGCCGCCGTAGAGGGGTATCACCATGAGTTCATTTTTCCGCTTGGTCCTCTGGAGCCGGCTCGCAGTGGTGACATGCAGGCGGTCCTCTTCGGCCAGTTCTCGAAATGCGGTGATACGCCCTTCAGGCTAGAGTCGCTGGAGGCCCCGGATTTCCCGGCTCTGCTGATTCCGTCGGCGCTGTTCAAGGATCTGCGCCGACGTTTTTATCAACAGTTACGCGAGGCGTCGTCGGCCATTTTCCGGGAACAGCTCGCGACCGCCAGAAGAGGTGCCCTGCGGGAGCTGGAAAAAGTGCGGGCCACCGCGCGCCGTCCGGCACCACGCGAGATGCTGACGGTTGTCGTGGCCGAACCGAAAGAATGGCGTTTCCCGCTGCAAAACGGCGCTGATGCGACACTGCTGCCGCTCTCGAAAGCGGCGATCCACCAGATTCCGACCGTGGTCCCGCGCATGCGTGGTTCGGAAGAGCGCATTATCTGGCAGCTCCCTTTCATGCTCTTCGACCGTGATATTCCGCTGTATCGGGACACGCTCCGCACCCTGTTTCACGCCGGTTTCCGCCGTTTCGAGGCGGCCAACCTGTCCCATTTCGAACTGTTGCGCGGCTTTGAAGGCCTGCATCTCTCAACCTGGCACCGCTGTTTTTCGCTCAACAGCCAGGCTCTGGCCGCCTGGCGGGAACTGGGCGCAGAATCGGCAACGCTTTATCTGGAAGACGACAGTGCCAATCTTGCCGAGTTGCTTGACGCCGGGGTTGATATCGAGCAGCGAATGATGGTCTATTCTCCGCTCCCGGTTATGACCACCAAGATCCGCATCAAGGATGTGCATGCCAACACTCCGCTTCGTTCGGACCGTGGAGAGACGTATCGTGTCACAAGCCATGACGGCCTGCAGACGATCAGTTCCGCACTGCAATTTTCGCTGACGTCACGGCACGGTGAATTGTGTCAAAAGGGGTGCAACTCGTTTGTGATCGATCTTAGCGAAGAACCGCGAGAGCGGTGGGGTGAAATCATCTCTGCTTTCAAGTCCGGCCGGGAGCTGCCCGGTACAACGGAGTTCAATTATGCTGCAGAGCTGGTCTAGATGAGAATATATCTTCTAACCTTTTTGCAGATTCTGATCCTGTCTGGCACCGCCTGCGCCGGAAGAACCATTGAAGGCATGGTACGTGCGGTTTACGATGGCGATACAGTGCTGTTGACCACCCGCGAGGAGAGCCGGCTCAAGGTAAGGCTCTATGGCATTGATGCCCCGGAGACAAGGAAACCCGACAAGCCGGGACAGCCGTACGGCGATATAGCGAAGCGAACGCTGATGTACAAGATCATGGGGCGGCGCGTTATCGCGGAGATTGTGGACATCGACCAGTACAAGCGCGCCGTGGCGGTCATCCGCTATGAAGGCAGGGATATCAACCGAGAGATGGTGTCGGAGGGGATGGCGTGGGCGTATCGCCAGTATCTGCAGGCGCCTTACGAGTCGGAATATATCGGCAGTGAAAACCGAGCCCGTTCTCGTCGCGCCGGCCTCTGGAGAGAATCGAACCCACTGCCTCCCTGGGAGTTCAGAAAAGGGCACACAGGGCGCGGGAAACATTCGAACCGTCAGTGATCAGTGATCCGGTCCCGGCCGGTAAATCTCGCATACCTCATAAAACCCGCATAAAAATGTCTGATCGGAACTACTTCGGTGCCAGATAACCGATGCGAATCCCGCCCCAATGCCTGTTGTTGATAACCAGCGGTTTTGACATGTCATTTAAAATTTCGCCTGTGTCACGGCTGTAGGTTTGCAACAGGAAACCCTCCGTATTGCGGGCGCAACGGATACCGGTATGATCATTGAACATCCGTTTGGTACGGTTACTGTTCTTGTCGATCTCGGGATCACCGGTCAATGGTTTGGTGAAGCGCAGATTATGGCAGGGGAGATAGCCGTTGTTATCGACGCAGATGGCAAACAGCACCTTGTTGTCACGATTGACAATAGTTTCCTGTATGGATGAGATCATCCTGTCAAAGAACGCATCGAATTTTGTCGTATATTTTTGCGGAGCGGTATTGGGGATTGGTACATAATTCCTGTCGAAGAGACCTTCAATCGTGATGGTTCGATCCTTGAGCGCCTGTTCGATGACGGCCAGAACCTGGTTCTCCATTTCACGAATGTAACCTTTCACGGTATCATGATAATTGCCGACGGAGAACTTTCCCACCGAACCGTAAATTTGTTCGACGACTTCGGAAAATGTTGCAAAAGCCTCGTTTGTCCGTTGCATCATCGTATTCGTCTCTTCCGCGCTGCGGGAGACAAGATGAATCATCTCGGAAATCTGATTTGTTGTGGCATTCTGCTCCTCGGAAGCGGTAGCGATCTGCTCGATCATGATACGCGACTCGTTTGCGTGGTTTTTTATGTTCTCCAGGCTATCGCGAGCTTCCTCGGCCTTGGCAAGGCCGGTCAGAACGAGGGCACTCTCGGTGCCGATCATGTCGGCAGCGCTGCGGCTGGTCTTCTGAATGTTTGCCACAACCCGCTTTATTTCCCGGGTAGAGGAGGTTGTCTTTTCCGCCAGTCCCTTGACCTCGCTGGCAACAACCGCAAATCCTTTGCCGGCGTCACCGGCCCGGGCCGCCTCAATCGAAGCGTTAAGTGCCAGCAGATTGGTCTGATCGGCAATGTCTTCGATCAGAACGACCATTTCGCCGATATGCGTGGAAGCAGCCTCCAGTTCACGGATGATCACCAGTGTGCCGTTTACGCTTTCGCTGATCTGCTGCATGCAGTTCCAGGTTTCTTCAACTATCGCCATTCCGCTGATTGCGGCGCTGTCAACCGCACTGGAAAGCGAGGCGGCCCGGTGGGTGTTCTCCGTAACATCATGAATCGTCTGGGCCATCTCCTGGGAAGAAGTAGCAACGGTAAATGCCTGATCCTTTTGATCCTGGGTCATTTTCAGCGTACGCTCGGTACCGGTGGACAATTCGCAGACCTTTGTTCCGATCTGGCAGGTTTGTGAATATAGTTCAGAAAATGTGGTGCGAATTTTTCCCGTCAGGTTATTGACTTCTTCTCCCAGTCGGCCGATTTCACAAGTTGTTTGAACCTGAAGGACCTTGGTCAAATCCCCTTCGCTGCCGGCCAGCTCTCCCAACTGACGATACAGATCCTTAACCTGCTGAACCACGGTGCGGCTGAAAAAAACGAATAACGTTCCCAGCATCGCAAAAAAGAAAAACACTCCGACCGCCGACATGACGAGCGTCAGGCGGAGCGCAGAATTAAAGCCGTCTTCAAGGGAGGTTGTAATGATGACACCGCCTCGATATTTTGCACCATCCTTGTGGCACCCATGACAACGCTCTTCATTCAACAGGGGGACGGCAAGGTCGAGAAAGCGTTTTCCCTCCTTGCTGGCTGATAACTCCCTGGGTGAGCCGGATGCGATAGCCGCGCGCATCTCCTCGTTTACCGATCCGCTTCCCCATTCCTTCCCATCGGCGTTAAAAAGCCGGATTCCGGCAATGCCGCCCCTGGACTTGATTTCGTCAACATACCTGCCGAAATCTTTCATATCGCTCTTGGTCATCTGATTAAGGATATCGTGAGTGACGGTAGATACCAGCTGGTGGGCATTTTTCCTCTGCAGGTCAATAGTGGCGGTATATTCAAGATAGATTGAAAGTATTCCGAGACCGGCAAAACCTATGAAGAGTGTGGCAGCAATTATGAGAATGATCCTGCGGTTCAGACTTGATTTGAACATGGCGTTCACCTTTGTTTAAGTTATCTAGTTGATAATATCGAGGGAAACTACACCAGAAATGTAAAAATTTCAAATCCTTTGTTGATAATTAAAACCGCGTTTTTATAACCGCCTGTAATTAACAAGGGTTATGATTCTGATAACATGCCTATTTTAAAACAATTACCTTCGTGGCAGACATATATATATTGAAGAGTTCCGTTGCTATAAAAATGAACAAATAATAATTGACTAAATAATTAAACACGGTATAAACTTGCCGTAAACATTTATAATGAACATTAATAATGGGCAGAGTCTCATTTGATAGTAAAAACAGGCTCGCACGAAAGGAGAGGGTATGAAAAAGATGCTGGTGGTTGTCGGGATGATTGCTGTAGTTGGAATTCTCTATGCCTGCGGTGGCGGCGGTTCCTCACCCGGTGGCACTACGGGTGGTACCAACACTACTGGTGGCAATAACACAACTGGTGGTTCATCTGTAGGATTAGCCGCGCCGGCGATATCTGCTCCCAAACCCGTGGCAACGAAACAGGAGGTCGTCAAGACGGTGAGCTCTTCGACAACTTTGGCCTCGTCTTTTGTAAAGGGGGGAGGAATACCTAACCTGGGGAGCCTTGTAGGCAAGCTGGCGGGCGGATCGCCTTCAAAAGGTCACAGTATTGTTGATACGATTCTCGGGCTACAGGACAAGATTTTGGCTGTGCAGCAGAAGCCGGCGGTACTCGCCAAACAGGTTGCCGCAACCACCGGAATCCAGCCGATCACAGAACCATGCACCGATGGCGGCACTCGGACAATTTCTTTCGATGACAACGGATTTTCTATGTCGGCGAATCAGTGTAAAGAAGCGGGAACCATCGAAAACGGGACGGTATCCATAGCCGGTATCAGCGTAATCAGTGGCGCCGACTTTACGGGTGCAACTGTTGTAACCAACCTTACTACGGTTGACTACGCTTCCGGCGGCTACACGACCAAGACATCCGAATCGGTTATGAATATGACGATGAAGATTAACTCCATGACGACTACCGGCACCAGCATGTCACTGCAGCTCAGCGGCACTAAAAATGATCAGAATTATGTTAACAAATCGAGCGAAAAGTCTTCATTCAGCAACTTCAGCATGAATATTACCATGCCTTCCGCATCCCAGCTGAATTCCCCCCAGACTACTCTGATTCTTGACGGTGTCTCAAATATGGAAACGTATAAGGACGCCAACTTCACAACCCTGGATACCAAATCGGGCATGACGCTTCAGCAACTCAAGCTGGTTGAAAATGTTACCCTCACCGGCTCATCAATGGCAATTGACGGTACATATGCTGTTGCAACCATCCCCACCTGTCTGGACGGCACATTTGTAATTTCAACTCAGGCGCCGATAACTTCTGACGGTTCCGGAAAGACTATCGGCGGCCAAATGACTGTGAACGGAGTTGTTATGGTATTTAAATCTGATGGCAGTGTTGAAGCGACCATTAACGGTACAAAAGAGTTAATCAGTGCCGCTGAAGTTGCAGCAAACGCATGCCAGATTGATTTTGCCGGAGCGTCTTTCTAGCTACATGTAATCTTTACCGGCATCGGGATGTAATAAAGCAAAGGCCCGGAGGAGATATCTTCCGGGCCTTTGTATAAACTTGAAAGGATGATACGTTTAGTTCGGGTATACCGATACCTTTTTGCGATCCTTGCCAAGACGCTCGAATGCAACCACACCTTCGATCAGGGCGAACAGGGTGTAATCCTTGCCGCAGCCGACGTTGTTTCCGGGATGGATCTGGGTGCCGCGTTGACGATAAATGATGTTGCCGGCCTTGACGCTTTCGCCGCCGAATTTCTTGCAGCCGAGCCGCTGTCCGCCTGAATCCCTGCCGTTTCTTGAACTACCACCAGCTTTCTTATGTGCCATTTCCGTATCTCCTGGGAAAAATATTTAGTGCGGTTTTTATTAAGCCGTAATCTTTTCTATCTTGAGTACGGTCAGATGCTGACGATGACCACGCAATTTGCGCGAATCCTTACGGCGTTTGGACTTAAATACGAGGACCTTTTTGCCTTTGCCCTGAACCGCAATCTTGGCTGTTACGGAAGCCCCTGCAACTAGCGGTGCGCCCACAACCGTCTTTTCTCCGCCCACCATAAGAATTTCAGCGAATTCTATGCTGTCGCCGATTTCGCCCTCAAGTTTTTCAACCTTGAGAAATTCGCCTTCGGAAACCTTGTATTGTTTGCCACCTGTTTTGATTACTGCGTACATATGCCATCTCCATCCGCATCTGATTTTTAAAGAGTTTTGGAATATAGATACATGGGCATGACAAGTCAAGCAGAAAATGCAGCAGCAGATTGAATATCCACACCCCGAAGGAATCGCATTGAGGGAAGGGTGCTCTATTTCACAGGCACGTCACCAAAAAGCTCCTCAAATATGGCCTGTACGGTCGTGATCCGGTCGGCCTTCCAGGCGTTGGTCCCGCAGAAAACCAGGCCGGTCTCAACATCACCGCGCTGGGCACGGTCGAGGGCGGTGACGATGCAGAAACGTTCACCCGACTCCTTGTAGGAACATTTTTTCAGGCAGCCCATTCGGCAGGGGGTGTTGCGGTCAAGATCGTACTGTCGGATGTTCTCCTTGTTGCTCAAAATAGCTCGCCCCGGGAGTCCGGCCGGGCTCATGATAAGGCCGATGTCTTCTTTGGAACAGTCGAGATAGCGCTGTTTGAACTCATCGCTGGCATCACATTCCTCGGTACAGACAAAGCGACTTGCCATCTGAACTCCGTCGGCCCCTTCGGCCAGTGCATGCTCCAGATCGGCCCGGTCCCAGACACCGCCCGCGGCAATCACCGGAACATCAGCACCACATTCATCGCGGAAAAAGGCCTTGATCTCGCGTACGGTTGCGTACTGGTCATACTCGCCGGTGCCGATGTTTTCCATCTTTTCACCCAGATGCCCGCCGGCGGTATCAGGATCTTCCACCACCACCGCATCCGGCAACCGGTGATAGGCTTTCCGCCACTTGCGCACGATAAGCTGGGCAGCGCGGAGTGAGGAGACAATCGGTACCAGGGCAACATCGGGATGGTCGGCCGTCAGCTCCGGCAGTCCCATTGGCAGGCCGGCTCCACAGACGATCACCTTGGCACCCCCTTCTATGGCGGCCTTGACCAGCGGTTCGAAATCGGAGAGTGCGACCATGACATTGACGCCGATTACTCCGTCAGGAGCAATTTCGTAAGCCTTGCGCAATTCGGCCTTAAATGCCTCGGATTCGGCCTGGAAAAAGTTCCTGCCATCATAGAGGCCGCTATTGAGAGCAATTCCGGCCGCCGCTACCAGGCCGACACCGCCGTTTTTTGCAACATGACCGGCCAGCCGGCCGGCAGATATCCGAACACCCATTCCCCCTTGTATAAGTGGATAGCGAACGGTATGCTTTCCGATCTTCAGTGGTTGTGCCATAGTCACTCCCCATTTTCGGTAAATAAACTGCTGCATGATAGCAGGGCATCAACCGTTGTGAATGTAATAGTTTTGTAAAATGACCGGGACCCACGAATTGATACCCCGATTTTTTTCTGGACTTGTTGACCGGTTCTCACTAAAATCTAACAGTTTATATGAGATCAGGAGTCGGCTATGGACCAGGAAAAACTCGATTATTTCAAAAACATACTTAATGAAGAGATGAAAGTGTTGCAGGGTGAAGCGGGCAAGACCGTAACGGAAATGACGTCGGATGCTTCAAACTTTCCCGATCCGACCGACCGTGCAACACAGGAATCTGATCGCAGCTTTGAGTTGCGCATCAGGGATCGGGAACGGAAACTGATCAATAAGATTAAAGATGCCCTGGAGCGCATAGAGTCCAGAGAGTTTGGAATTTGTAACGATTGCGGAGAAGAAATTGGTGAAGCCCGACTTAAGGCCAGGCCGGTTACCACCCAGTGTATCGACTGCAAGATGGCTGCTGAAGCAAAGGAACGTCGAATTTAAATTTGCTATTAGCTACTGCATGGGCGGCGCCCGGGATCAGACATGGATCATCATGAAATTCTAAAATATTCTGAATCCGATAATCGCCTCTCTGAACTGACGCTTTTGTACCAGTTCAGTAATACCATGCTTTCCACCATACGCCTCAACAAGCTGACTCACCTTATCCTCACCGCAATTACTACTCCGACATCCAACCTCTTTGAACGTGCCATTCTGTTTCTGCGTAACGAGAAATCCGACGTTCTGCAAGGCATGCTGGCTGTGACGCGACAAATGTCCGAAGGGCTGCAGATTATAGGCGGACATGATGCCCTGGGGAGCCGCTGGGACATAAGCGATGAAATAATTTTCAAACAGCGGTCTGCTGAATTCTGTTTGCAAGTGCGCCTGACACGCGTTGAAATTGACGGTGTCTGTCCGCTTATTAATAAAATTGTAAACGAGCGGACTCTCTGTCGCTCCGATGATGCCGGCTGTCGTCAATGCTCGGCCTGCCGCTTTATCAGGCCGTTATGCTCCGGAGCGTTCGCGATAGCACCACTCGTTGCCCGCGACAGG